>JBGTOF010000349.1:0-21830 GCA_041742695.1 Elainellales cyanobacterium
CCCTGGATGGAGGGCAACGTTCACAAATCCTCGCGCGATCGCGCGGTAACGCAATGGCAAGGGCTCTATCACATCCTCAAAGACCGAGCCCTAGTAGACTTGGTCGCGCCGCACCAAGGCGTGCCCGACATGGTGTTTACCGCCAATGCGGGGCTGGTGCTCGAAGACAAAGTGGTGCTGAGTCGCTTCTTCCACAAAGAGCGCCAAGGTGAAGAACCCTATTTCAAAGCCTGGTTTGAAGAAAACGGCTTTACCGTCTACGAACTGCCGAGAGATTTGCCCTTTGAAGGGGCAGGCGACGCCCTGCTCGATCGCGAAGGCCGTTGGCTATGGGCTGGCTATGGCTTCCGCTCTGAGCTCGATTCCCACCCATATCTGGCCAAGTGGCTCGATATCGAAGTGTTGTCGTTGCGGCTAATGGATGAGCGCTTCTACCACCTCGATACCTGCTTTTGCCCCCTAGCCGAGGGCTATCTGCTTTACTATCCCCCTGCGTTCGACGCCTATTCCAATCGGTTGATTGAGATGCGGGTGCCCACAGAGAAGCGGATTGTGGTCGACGAACTCGACGCGGTGAACTTTGCCTGCAATGCGGTCAACATCAACCGCATCATCGTGATGAACCAGGCCACCGTCGAACTGAAGCAGCGCCTCCAAGCGCTAAGGTTTGAAGTGGTCGAAACGCCGCTGACAGAATTCCTCAAGGCGGGTGGTGCGGCCAAATGTCTGACACTGCGCGTGACTGAGCCGCTGATGCCGCTGCACCAGGCGATCGCCACTGTTGAGAGCCGCACCATTCAGCTCGAAGGCCATCTGCTCGATTCCGGCATGATCAACCGAGCGCTAGACCTGATCGTAGAAGGCGGCGGCAGCTTTCAGGTGTTGAACTTTCGCTTGGGTGAGCAGCGCAACAGCACCTCGTCTGCTGAAATTCGCGTGACGGCACCGCGCCACGACGTGATGGAAAAAATTATGTCGCAGCTAATCGATATCGGCGCAGCGACGCAACCGCAAGAGGTGTGCGACAATCCGCTCGAAACGGTCGACATGGATGGCGTTGCGCCCGATGACTTTTACGTCACCACCATTTACCCCACTGAGGTGCGGGTGAACTGTGAGTGGTTGCGGGTGAGCAATCAGCGCATGGATGGAGCGATTGTGGTTTCCGAGACGCCCGATGGCCCCCGTGCCGCATGCAAGCTGCTGCGGGATCTTAACCAGGGCGATCGCGTAGTGGTTGGCATTGACGGCATCCGCACGGTACGCAAAACCGAATCGCGGGAGCAGCGCACCAGCAACGACAAAGAGTTTAGCTTTATGGGCTCGGGCGTGTCGAGCGAGCGCCGAGTGGAGCTGGTGGTTGAGCAAATTGCCTGGGAACTGCGCCAAATTCGCGATCGCGCCGGAAAAGTAGTGGTAGTAGCTGGCCCGGTGGTGATTCACACGGGTGGGGCCGAACATCTGTCTCAGCTGGTGCGCGAGGGTTATGTGCAAGCGCTCTTGGGCGGCAATGCGATCGCCGTACATGACATTGAGCAGGCGATGCTGGGCACCTCTCTGGGTATGGATATGAAGCGCGGGGTGTCGGTGCGGGGCGGGCATCGCCATCACCTCAAGGCAATCAACAGCGTGCGACGCTGCGGCAGCATTACCAACGCCGTCGAGCAAGGGTTGATCCAAAGCGGGGTGTTTTATGAATGCGTCAAGCACCAGGTGCCGTTTTCTCTGGCAGGGTCGATCCGCGATGATGGCCCCCTGCCCGACACGGAGATGGATTTGCTCAAGGCCCAGCAGGACTACAGTCGGCTGATCGAAGGAGCCGATATGATCCTTATGCTGTCTTCTATGCTGCATTCCATTGGCGTGGGCAACATGACCCCTGCGGGCGTGAAGATGGTGTGCGTAGACATTAACCCTGCGGTTGTGACCAAGCTGAGCGATCGCGGTTCCGTAGAGTCGCTGGGTGTGGTGACGGATGTGGGCTTGTTTCTCAGCCTGCTCACCAAGCAGCTCAACCGCCTGACCCATCGCTACGACCATCTGCAACTGGTCTAGGGGCTGTCATCAAGCCGCCGCCGATGGCCCAGAAATCAACAGTTACAGCCCCTAGCCTGTGTTTTAGGTCGGGCGTGGCAACGCTCATCGCACAAAGCGTTTGGTCAGTATTGATGACACGCCCGGGGCTGCTGACAAAAGCTCGCATAGGCCATAGCCAGATCGGGCGACATGGGCTGGGGCTGAATGCAGGCCGTATATTCCATTGCGGTCTCGCCACTGGTTAATGCGGCGATTCTGGTGAAGAGACGTTCCGCAAACATCTCTTGAGGGTCTGTAGCGGCTTCAACCGCTAGCTGTGCAAGCAGTGCCGCCCCGCGTGCCGACGCATCGGGATAATGGGTGGGATAGAGCGGACACTGCAACACATCCGCCAGCAGTTGCTGCCACTGGGGATGGGTGGTGCCGCCGCCTGCCAGCCGTAGCGCCGTGGCGCTCACCCCCGTTGCCTGCAGGGCTTGCCAGCCTTGGGCCAGAGAAAACGCCACCCCTTCCATCGCGGCCCGCATCAGGTGGGCGCGGCGGTGGCGCAGCCCCAATCCAATCCATGCCCCCCGCAAATTGGGGTTGAGGTGAGGCGTGCGATCGCCCGTCAAGTACGGCAAAAAGATTAGTCCCTCGCAGCCGGGCAACACCGCAAAGGCTTCCTCATACACCTGGGGCCAGTCCATCTCCACGATTTGCCGCGCCCATTCCAGCGCTAGCCCCGCATTTTGAATGGCAGCAAGGCGATACCACTGCTGCGGCAGAGCGCTGCGGAACAGGTGGGTGCATCCCGCTGGATCGGGAATCGGGTCGGGGCACAGAACGATGATTTGCGCCCCTGTCCCGACGGTTAGCTGCACCGCGCCGGGAGTTGTCAAACCGCTGCCCAACGCGGCGGCGGCGGTATCGGCCGCACCAACCGCGACAGGAATCTCGGCGGGCAACCCCAAATGCTTAGCCGCATCGGACGTCAACGTTCCGGCTAGAGCCGTGGCAGGCAATAGGGGCGGGAGCCAGTCTTGACGCAGCTCTAGTTGGGTCAGCAATAGGGTGTGCCAGCGATCGCCCACCAGGTCATACAGCAGCGTGCCCGACGCATCGGATGGATCGGTCGCCACCTGCCCCGTGAGGCGAAACCGCAGCCAGTCCTTGGGCTGAAGCGCCCACCGAGCCCGGTGATACACCTCTGGCTCGTGCTGTCGCAGCCACAGCAGCGTTGGCCCCGCCATGCCGGTGACGATAGGGTTCGCCAAGCCGTGGCGAAGGTCAGCCGAGAGCTGCTGGTAGGTGCTGAGTTGAGCGTGCGATCGCCCATCGGCCCACAAAATCGCAGGACGCAGCGGCTCTCCTTGGCTATCGCACAGCACCACGCCATGCATTTGCCCGGAGAGCCCAATTCCCTGAATGGCAAAGGGCGACACCTGCTGCACCACCGCCTAAACGGCTCGTCCGACCGCTTGCCACCAGTCTTGGGGCGGCGTCTCTGCCCAGCCTATCTGGGGCGAACATACGGGATATGGCTGGGACTCGGTTGCGGCGATCGCCCCGTCCGGCATCATCACCACAGCTTTTACCGATTGGGTTCCGAGGTCAATCCCCAGCCACATGGGCACTATTCCTGGCCTAACCCTTGACGCCGCTGCCAGTTTCGGTCGGCACAATGTATCGCTGAAGCCAAAGAAACACCAGCAAAATCGGCGCGATGGAAATCACAGACCCTGCGGCGATCAAGCGCCAGTCATCCCCAGAAAATGCTCCTGCGAGCCGCGCCACACCCAGCGGCAGTGTATACATCTCCGGTTGATCTAGCAAGATCAGCGGCCATAGAAAGTCGCTCCAAGAGCCAATGAAGACAAAAATTGCCAGCGTCACCAGAGCAGGACGCACCGCGGGTAGCATCACATGCCACCAAATCCCTAGCTCAGAGCAGCCGTCCATCCGCGCCGCTTCTTCTAGCTCCTTGGGCACCCCCAAAAACGCTTGGCGCAATAGAAAGATGCCAAAGGCCGAGGCGATCGCCGGAAACACTAGCCCCACATAGCTATTCCGCAGCCCCAACTGCACCATGAGGATGTAGAGCGGAATCATCACAATCTGAAACGGCACCAGAATTGTCGCCACAATCAGACTAAACATGGCCTCTCGCCCGCGAAATCGTAGCCGTGCTAGGGGATAGGCCGCCAGCGCGCAAAACAGCAGGTTGAGCCCAACGGTCAACACGGCCACCAGGGTACTATTCCACAAATAGCGCCGAAAGGGATTGGTCTGCCACACCCGCACAAAGTTTTGCAGCGTGGGCGATTGGGGCAAAAACCGGGGCGGAAAGGTAAATAGATCTTCGGTCGGCGATTTAAAGGCGGTGCTCACCAGCCATACCAATGGCAGCAGCATCACGAGGGCGATCGCCCCCAGCAGCAGATAAATCCCCAGCGTCTTGAGCCAGGGGGTAGAGGATGCTATTGAACCTTTTGATGAGTGGCTGGTTTGCATGACCTGACTGGACTGATCTGGAAAAAGAGGGCGATCGCAGGTGTGGGCACGTTTGCCCCACCGTTAACTATCCGCTCTATCCTACTTGGAAAGTTGAGGCCTACTTAAAAGTTGAGGCTTATTTAGACCGTTGAGCACAACGACGTAACTCGGCTTAGCCCTCTCCTTCTACTGTAAACGTGCTGGCACCCACGGCCTTTACCCATACCGTCATGGAATTGAGGGTGAGAGGGCCAAACTGAGTCGCCAGCGCCACATCGGCAGCATCCCGACCATAGGCAATGGTAATGCGGTTGCCGCGGGGTGCAGACTGAGTGGCGTCGAAGGTAAACCAGCGATCGCCCACAAAGGCTTCAAACCAAGCGTGGAGATCCATCGGCTCTAGCTCATAGAGATACCCCACCACCATCCGCGCTGGAATAGTGAGGGCACGACACAGAGAAATTCCCAAATGGGCAAAGTCACGACAAACCCCCGCCCGCTGGTTTGCCGCTTCCAGCGCATCAGTGGTAGCGTTTGTGGTGCCATACTCATAGCGCACCTGAGTCTGAATCCACTCCCGAATGGCCTCTACCTGAGCGTAGCCAGCAGGTGCGTCGCCTACAATCTTGCTTGCCAAGTCATACATTTTGTCAGACGGGCAATAGCGACTCGCCAGCAAAAATTGCAGCACGTCATCGGGCAACTGCTCCACTGGCACATAGGGCGCAGCGGAGTCAACATCAATGTCATCGCTAGTTTCTACGCAAGCCACAGTATAGATTTGAAACTTTCCCTTCGGCACCATTAAGCGCTGGCACAGATTGCCATAGCTGTCGGTATACTCCACCACGGGAATCGTGGGCTCTAACCTATACTCTTCGCGCATCACCCACTGCCCTGCCCCACTGCGCGGCCGCAGCATCAAAATCAGCGGTGCATCCCCGTCGGCCTGAAAGATTAATTGGCACCCAGCTTCAAGTTGCATACGTTTCTAAATTAGAGCTGCTGTTGAATTCCAATTGTGAACCATAAAAGTAGGCCTAAACCCAAAAAAAAAGCATCTGCCTTGAGGGCTCAGGGGTGAAATTCATATCGTAGGATCTTTGAGCAGTTTGGTTAGCTGCCACTCGGACGATGGCCAACTAGCCGTGATCAGAGCCGGCGTAGAGTGGCCAGTGGTTTTGCTAGCGTTAGGCCGATTGGGTTGCGATGATGCCAAGAGGGGTAAGACATGAGTCGGTTAACACGGTCGTTAATGCAGCACATAATAGGGCGTTTAACACAGGTGTTGATGCAGCACGCACTAGGGCTTTGGCGGGGGCTGGGGATTGTGTTTTTGCTATCGCTGGGGCTGCGCCTGTGGGGATTGGGGCGGTTTAATACGCTCGTGTTTGACGAAGTCTATTTTGCCGAGTTTGCGGCAGAGTTTTTGCAGGGGCGGCAGGCGTTTGGTGGGCATCCCCCGTTAGATACGTATTTGATCGCCTTTGGGATTTGGGTTGGAGAATGGGTGGGGCTGGGGAATGCCGCCACGCACAACAGCCTGACGGGGTTGCACCTTTCGACGCTGAGCTACCGCTGGCTGAATGCGGTAACGGGTGCTGTGCTGCCGCTGGTAGCGGGGGCGATCGCCCTGCAACTCATGCATCGACGCGGCTATGCCCTCGTAGCTGCCGTTGTGGTCGCGCTCGACGGCTTGTTTTTAGTCGAGTCTCGCTATGCTCTAAACAATGTATATCTAGTGCTGTTTGGGCTGCTGGGTCATTTGGGCCTGCTGCTAGCCCTCAATCGGCTGAATCAAGCGAGGCTAGAGCTACGGCCCTCCTCTCAGCCCTGGTACGGGGGAGTGTGGCTAGCGCTGACGCTGGCGGGATCTGGGTTTGGCGCATCCATTGCCGTGAAGTGGAACGGAGCGGGCTTTTGGCTAGGGGCGATCGCCCTGTGGGTTTTGGCCTGGGCATTGCGGCTCGCTATCCGACGCATCGGGGGCCGCAGGTCGCTAGAGCCAATCGAACCCGCAGCGATGCTGTCTCCGCTCGCTGCTCTAACACGCCTGTCGGGATTTCAAGTGCTGTTTACCTTTGGGGCAATGCCCTCGCTAACCTATTACCTGCTCTGGGTGCCCTACATGCGCCTCGATCCCACCCTGAGTTTTTGGCAATGGCAGACCAGCGTGCTCGACTATCACAACCGCGTTGGTGGGGCAGAGGCGCATCCTTACTGCTCTAACTGGTTGAGCTGGCTGTGGATGCAGCGCCCGATTGCCTACTTTTATCAGACGGCTCATGCGGCTGGGCAGCCACCACCCCTGGTGGGGCCACCGCTTCCTGCTGCGGCTGCTCGCATTGCCTACGATGTCCACGCGATGGGTAATCCTATTCTGTGGTGGCTGTCTACCCTGGCGGTGCTAGGGCTAGGGCTGGGGCTAACGATCATGGCAGTACGATCGATTGGGGTCAAGGGCGCACGCGGGAGGAGGGTGATGGGGCGATCGCCCGCCCTGCTAAACTGGGCAGCGCTGTTTTTGGTGGTGAACTGGGCGGCAAACTGGCTGCCTTGGGCTCCGGTCAGCCGCTGTTTATTCCTGTATCACTACATGCCGTCGCTGATGTTCTCAATGCTGGCGATCGCCCTGCTGCTGTTTCTGGGGTTAGAAAGCCCCCAGCAGTGGCACCGGGTGCTAGCGATCTCACTGCTGGTGCTGATGGCGATCGCCTTTAGGTATTGGCTGCCGCTCTATCTGGGTTTGCCGTTGTCGCCGTCCGAGCTGGCCGATCGCCGCTGGTTCTCCAGTTGGATTTAGCGCCGCGCCCTGCGAAAAAGTTCGTGGGATGGAAGCAGCGCTTCTAAGATGGGAAAGGTTTGATGTCGCTGACCCTGAGGTTTTTTTTGGCAAAGCAACGACTTGATCAGCTTTTGCAGGTGCGATCGCTCTGTGACTCGCGGCAACAGGCCCAGCGACTCATTCGCGCGGGCGAGGTGCTGGTCAATCGGCAGGTGGTGGATAAGCCCGGCACCGAGGTCGATGAAGCGGCGGTGATTGAGGTCAAGACGCGATCGCCCTATGTGTCGCGCGGGGGCGAAAAGCTGGCGAAAGCGCTGGCAGAATTTGCCATTCCTGTGACGGGACGCACTTGTTTGGATGGCGGCATCTCAACCGGGGGATTCACCGACTGCCTGCTGCAATCGGGGGCGGCCAAGGTGTATGGCGTGGATGTGGGCTATGGGCAGGTGGCCTGGACGTTGCAGCAAGACCCGCGCGTGGTGATCAAAGAGCGCACCAACCTGCGCTACCTTGTCCCCGCCGATCTCTATGGCGATGCACCCCTGGCAGAGTTTGGGGTAGTGGATGTGTCGTTTATTTCCCTTGTCAAAGTTTTGCCAGCCGTGTGGGCGCTGTTGCAGCCACCCCGCGAGGTTGTGCTGCTCATCAAACCGCAGTTTGAAGTGGGACGCGACAAGGTGGGGAAGAAGGGAGTGGTGCGAGCTGCGACCGATCACGCGGGGGCGATCGCCCCGGTGCTGCAAACGGCCCTAGAGCTAGGCTGGGGCTATGGCGGGCTCACCTGGTCGCCGCTGCAAGGCCCCGCTGGCAATATTGAATACCTGCTGTGGCTGGGGATGGAGTGTCAGCAGCCGGTGCCCGAGTTTCAAGACCTGTTGCGCATGGCTGAGCAGGCGCGGCAGCACGTGGATTCCTAGGGGCATACCCTTTTACTTGAACGCTAGAACCCACGCCCGTGTCCGATAGGCTTCGTCTCTAGCCCAGAAAATCGACGAGAATGCCCAGAAAGGCGAAGGTGCCGATCAGAATGAGGGCGATCGCCACATTGGTCGCGAGCGATCGCGTTTTGTGATATGTATAGTCATCGCGCTGAATTAGGCTAAGAATTCGTCGGTGCTCAAGGGTTGCCGCAATAATGGCGTAGATGCCCACTGCAATAAACCCCAACCCGGTCACGCGGGCTAGCGCTGCTCGATTGCTGGCGATCGCCGCATCCGCGCTGGCAATTACCGTCACAATCTGGTCAATCCCAAACCCGAAGCTAATCAGCGCTAGCGACGTCCGAATCCACGCCATCAGCGTGCGCTCTGCGGCTGCGCGGTTGCGCTCTTTCGCGAGTTCGTTATTGAGGTTATAAACCCGAGGCGGCGGCTCGGGCCCAGGCGGCTGGCTAGATGACATCACACTCCGACAACAGGTGCGCCTTATTATTGCATTCGACCTACTGCACGCGTTTTACTGCATGCGGTCAATGGTGCGGTATTGAATGGCCTCAGCCACATGGGCGGTTTTCAGCGACTCCTCCCCGGCCAAGTCTGCAATGGTGCGTGCCACTTTCAAAATGCGATCGGTGGCCCGTGCCGACAGCCCCAACTTGCGGATGGCGTTTTCAATCAGCATGCGGCTGGTGTCGTCTAACTGGCACCATTGACGCAGGTGGCGGGGTTGCATCTCGGCATTGCACTGCAGGGCTTCTGCCTTTAGTCGTTGATAGCTGCGATCGCGCGCGGCTTCTACGCGCTGTCGCACGGGTTCCGAGGGTTCTCCTTCCGCCTGTTGGGTCATTTCTTCGGGCTTCAGCCGACTCACCACCACCTGCAGATCAATTCGATCCATCAACGGCCCTGATAGCTTAGCCCAATACTGCTCGCGCTGGCGCGGGCTACAGGAACAGGCCTGCACCGAATCGCCAAAATAGCCACAGGGACACGGATTTGTGCTTGCCACTAGGGTGAACTGCGCCGGAAACGAAACCGATTGCCGCGTGCGTGAAATGGTGACGTAGCCATCCTCCAACGGCTGCCGCAAAAACTCCAACACATCGCGTTTAAACTCGGTCAATTCGTCTAAAAACAAAATGCCTCGGTGCGCTAAGGAGATCTCGCCCGGTTTTGGGAAGCTGCCGCCGCCCACCAGGGATGGGCCTGACGCCGAGTGATGGGGACTGCGGAAGGGGCGATCGCTCATGAGGCATCCTTTTTCCCGCAGCAGCCCTGCCACGGAGTGAATCTGGGTGACTTCTAGCGCCTCTTCAAATTGCAAGGGGGGCAATATGCCGGGCAGTCGCCGTGCCAGCATGGTTTTGCCGCTTCCGGGCGGGCCAGTGAAAATCAAATTGTGGCCTCCCGCCGCCGCAATTTCTAATGCGCGCCGGGCGTGGCGTTGCCCTTTCACATCCCGGAGGTCTAAGGTGGGCGATCGCCCTTCGGCCAGTTCCCGCTGTCCGTCGATCTGCGTCGGCTGATGCAGCGCAGGATGGTTCAAAAAATCTGTCATATCAGACAGATGCTTAAAGCCGTAGACCTCTAGCCCTTCCACAACGGCAGCTTCTCGAGCATTGCCCGCAGGCACGACTAGCTTTTTGAAGCCAATCTTTTGAGCAGTAGCGGCGATCGCCAGCGCCCCCGCCACAGGTCTCAGCGAGCCATCCAGCGACAGCTCTCCCAAAAACAAACACTCATTCAGCAGTTCTAAGCTCACCTGCTCAGACGCCGCCAAAATTCCCACGCTGATGGGTAAATCAAAGATCGGCCCTTCTTTACGCACATCGGCCGGGGTCAGGTTGATGACCACCTTCCGCATCGGAAACGCATAGCCTGCATTCTTTAGCGCAGCCTTTACCCGCTCTTTCGACTCCTGCACCGCCGCATCGGGCAGCCCCACGACAACGATGCCCGGCAGCCCCCCCGCCAAATCAACCTCTACTCCAACTTTCAACGCTTCAATGCCAACAAGCGATGCACTCCAAACTCTGGCAAGCATAGATCCCTACCCACAACGGCACATCTCGGGATTGCCTCTAAAAACAATGAACGCAAAGGACGAAGACCCTCACGGATCAGCGCCTCGGGCCTCCACAGTCATTGCTGAAGTCAGCAACACCCATCTCTCTGATGCTGTGGTAAGAATGCCCCAAATCACCTCTCCTCCATCGAATGGCACCGTCCCGCCGTCCATCGCACCCGTCAAGATGCTGCACGAAGCATGTAAGTTCTGTTGCAGACGCGCCTGCTTCAAAGTTGAGGCTAAACCATTAAGTTCTTGTAAAACTCGGCCTGCCGCATTTCATCCGACTTCGCCAACCCATAAGATGAGCAGATAAGCGAATATGGCAACGTGAATAACAATTAAGTCCATTAACGTTAGGGTTGGCAATGTGGCCGCTATGGATAATTGCAAGCGCTTCAGGTCTATGGTGGCGCAACTCAAAGCCATTAACGCTGACATTCAGCTCAAGCTACCCTCGAATCATGTTTCGATTCAGCGTCAGTTGCAGCGGGTCATGCAGGCTCAGGCACAGCTTACTCGGCTACAGGCCGATCTTGATCGCAGCTTTGGCAGGCAGCACAATCCTTCCGTGCGGGTGGCCTATATGGTTCTGCTCGATTTGGTTCAGCAAACGACCCAGGCGACCCTCAACTACACCATGCTGGCAGAAGAGTTTTCGCTAGATCCCCATGGGTCGATTCGGTGCTTGCTAACCATTCGACAAACCACCGAGGCAACCCTCGACCAGCTCACCGAACTCGAAACTCTAGAGCTGATGAAAGACTCAACCTCGCTGCATGTGTAGGGTAGAGAATCGGCCCAGAGTGCTCTAAAATTCAGCAAGCAGTTGTTGGAACCCCGCACATGAGCGACTCTCAAGACACCCTCTTCAGCAAAATCATTCGGCGTGAAATTCCGGCTGATATCGTCTACGAAGATGAGTTGGCTCTGGCGTTTCGAGACATCAATCCCCAGGCTCCCGTTCATATTCTGGTGATTCCTAAACAGCCTATCCCTAAGCTGTCCGATGCGGTGCCAGATGACCATCGCATTCTGGGGCATCTGCTGATGACGGTGAAGCGGGTTGCCGATCAAGAAGGGCTGGCGAATGGGTATCGCGTGGTGATTAATACCGGAGAGGATGGCGGGCAGACGGTTTATCACCTGCATCTGCATCTGTTGGGTGGGCGACCGCTGGCCTGGCCCCCTGGCTGATGGCCGGCGATAGATTGGCGATAGATTGCGGTCTAGCGTGTCGTTAAGCTCTAACGTGAATTAGCCCAAGGTTTTTCGGGAAATGAAGTCGCTGGTGATGAGTTTAAGAGTAGCGACCTCAGCCACAGTCTGAAGCCACATCCTGATCCTATGACCTTTCCCGTTATGACCAGTCCCGCTTCTGATGCCTCGGACACGGTTCCGCCTTGGCGCTGCACTCATACCCTCAGAGGGCACAAATCATGGGTGCGAGCAGTTGATGTGAGTGCCGATGGCGATCGCATTGTCAGCGGCAGCGGCGACAAGACGGTGCGGGTGTGGTCGTTGACCCGTGGGGATCTGTTGCACACGTTGACCGGGCACACAGCCTGGGTGCGGACAGTGGCCTTTAGCCCTAGCGGCAAACTGATTGCCAGCGCCAGCAATGACAAAACGATTCGCCTGTGGGATGCTGCGACGGGGCGCTGCACCGCAACCCTCACCGGGCATACAGACTGGATTCGGGCGATCGCCTTTAGCCCTGACGGGTGCACCTTAGCATCGGGTGGGCAAGACAACACCATTCGCCTGTGGGATGTGGAAACCCAGCGCCTGATCTATACGATTCACGAACATCAGCACTGGGTATTGGCGATCGCCTTCAGTCCCGATGGCCGCACCTTAATTTCTGGCAGTCGCGATACAACCATTGGCCGCTGGCGCTGGCAAACGCTTCAGGGACTGCCTTACCTAACGACTCACACTGCCGAAGTGCTTTCGGTGGCCGTGAGCCCTAATGGGCAGCTAATTGCCAGCAGCAGTGCCGACTGCACTGTGCAGGTTCACAAGTTCCACAGCGGCAGGCCGGTGCATCGCTTTAGCCCCCATGAAGCCGCCATTAATGCCATCATCTTTAGCCCAGATGGCAGGCTGCTGGCCACTGCTAGCAGCGACAAAACGATCGCCCTGTGGAGCTTGCCTCCGGGAGACCTACCTGAGTCGGGTAATGCGTCGCCTGACTCTATGACGCGGGTTGCGACCCTAACGGGACACCAGGGCTGGGTGTGGTCAATGGCCTTCACCCCTGACAGTCGCACTCTGGTCAGTGCCAGTTGGGATGAAACTCTCAAAATTTGGCATCTATAACCGCTGCAATTTTCTTTCTTTGTATTGTAACCGATAGGTTAATTAGGGCAATTATTGTGGTGAATTCCCCGCGCAGTAGGGAATTCACCACAATAAACACTTAAATCAGTACGTTAAGTGAGATACCTGACGTGCCGATCAAGCTGACTCTAGGGCAAAGGTCGGCGCTCAATCGTCTCTGTGAGCCGAGTTATGGCGATCGCCAGCTCTTTATTCGCCTCTAACACCGGATCCAGTGGCGCCTCCACCGCTTCTCGTCGGCGCAGGCGATTAAACGCCGTGATAAAGAGAAATAGAATGAAGGCGATGATCAGAAAATTGATGCTGGCTGTGATCAATGGCCCAATCGCTAGACCCCCAATTCTAATATTGTCAAAGCTCATATCTGCGGGCAGAAAAGACTCGGTAATTAAGGTAACTAGCGCTTCTATAACTCTGCCAAACGCTCCTCCAATGATTACACCAACCGCCAGATCTACCACGTTGCCCCTAAGCGCAAACTCTTGGAATTCGCCTAGAAAGCCCCGATTTGCGCGTACTCCGCGTACCATATAGTTCCCTCACATGCCGTTGTGTCTAGCGTCTCATAGTGCAATCCCTTTCAATTGAGAGCGTGAGTCTGATGAAACGCTCAATGCTAATTCCATCAGACTCATGACTCAACTGCGATGGCTATTGCTATGGGTCTAGATTCGCAACGGATTATAAGGAATCTGTAAGGGCCAGCACAAGCACAGTGCTGACAGCCTCCTTTGGCTAAGGGTTGAGCAACTCATGCATAGGTTTGGTCACACTCAACCGGTTGACGCGTTACCAGAGGCAGCAGTGCAAGACGATGGAGCCGCATCCCCATACCATCGGACGGCTAAATCATCCAATAAATTCAGGACGCCAATCAGCTCTTGCCCCCGGTCGGTTAGCCCATAGGTCACTTGAGGCGGCACCGTAGGCTCATAGTGCCGGAATAACAGCCCTTCGGCTTCTAGCATTCGCAGGCGCTCCGTCAGCATTTTTGTAGAGATACCTTCGATGCAGCGCTTTAGGGCGCCAAATCGGGTTGGCCCTTGGGTCGAGAGTACCCACAGCAGATACATCGTCCATGGGCCAGAGAGCAGATCCATCAGCCGACTGACAGGACAAACAGGCCGGGTAGACAAGGCTGATTTATTCAATGCGGGTGTCATGGTGTTACATCCTAGCCACAGCCTTCAACGTTAACGGGTAGTCACTCCCCATGCCTAGAGGTAGTTACTTTATGGTACCTACTATACTTTGGTGAGTAGTTACTTTTAGTATGTGCTTAACGGTTTGCAATGTGGGTGATAGAGGCGATCTCACCCTCGCCCACATTGCAAATTCTCATGACTCATCGAGTCTAGGCACATCTACAAAGTTTTCTAGAGGACTTTATGGCAAGCGTTGCAATTATCTATTTTTCGGGATCGGGGCATACGCAGCAAATGGCCGAGGCCGTGGCGGAGGGCGCGCGGCAGGTGTCTGGCACCACGGTGCATGTGTTGCGGGTTACAGGCGAACAGATCACCAATGGTCGCTGGCAAGATGAGGCGGTGATGGAAACGTTAAACCAGGCCGATGCGATTGTATTTGGTTCTCCCACCTATATGGGTGGGGTGGCTGCACAGTTCAAAGCATTTCTGGATGCAGGTAGTGCGGCTTGGTTTTCGCAACAGTGGAAAGATAAGCTGGCGGGGGGCTTCACCCATTCCAGTTCGCTTAGTGGCGACAAGCAGGGCACTCTACTCTATTTATCCATCTATGCGGCACAGCACGGCATGGTGTGGATTGGCCCGTCAGATTTGCCCAGCGCTTATTTTGGTAAGGACGATGGCGTAAATCGCTTGGGCTCGTTTTTGGGTGTTATGGGCCAATCGCCGCTGAAGACCGATGGCAGCGATGCGGAAGTAGCGTCGGGCGATCGCCTGACGGCTGAAAAGTATGGGTATCGCATGGCAGAAGCTGCCCACCGCTGGAGCAAGCAGCTTGTGGCGTCTTAGTGCAAACAGCTCAGCCGCTACAGTCCCAGAACTCAACCCGACTCTGAGAGAATCACTAAACTAACCGAGTTTGGGATCAGCTCCAATCCCCCATGTGTGGTCGTATTGCACACCGCAGATGGGGGATTGGAGTCTGTGATGCTCAAGACTCTGTTGATCCGCACTAAGGTTAAGCACCGGATCTCTTGAGAGTGGGTGCTAGGTTGAAACACTAGGTTAGTCAGGGTGGTAGTCTAGCCCAGCTCCGTATCTCCAGCTCTCTAGCCAACGCCGAGCGTAGTAGTGCGATCGCCCCGGCAAGGCTTGAATCCTCGACTCAACCCCGGTGCCCAGCGCGGCTAACCCGGCATAGGCGCCTAAACTAGCATAGTGACGTAGCCAGTCTAGCAATGCGGGTAACCCTACTTGGGGCACAATCTTTAACACCAGCGCCGGATGCCGAATCGAGGTGAGCATCAGCGTTTGAAACAGAGCCGGGAACTGTACCACGTCTTGTAAAAAGGGTTTAAGCACCGGATCACCTAGGGCGCTCATCTCGGCAAAGACAGCGGAGAGCAATTGGTTGATCTGGTCGGGGGGTAAATTTTGTGCCATCCCCACGCTCATCGATTGTTGGAATAGCCAAGTGACCGATAACCCTGGTTGGTAGGGATGCAGCAGCCCCAGCGCTGAGCGATTGAGCAAATCTGCCGTGAGCGCCTCGTGAATGCCGGGAATCAGCCGAGGTAAGTGGCGAATCAGCGCCCCAAACCCACCAAAACTGAGTGGAGATTGACTGCCGCTGCTGTCGCCTAGGTGCATGACTCGGGGCCATTTGGGTTGCAGTGGACTGTTGCGGTAGCAAGGAAACACGCCAAAGAGCGATCGCACAATATGCAGCTGCGCTAGCTCTACCTGCTGATACTCAGGCAGCAGCCGAAAGTAATCCTCAAACATGGCTTCTAAACTCGGGCGGTCGGGATGGGCATCCACATAGGTAAACAGATAGGTGGTTCGCCCATCTCGCGCCGGAAACGCTTCCCAAAAATACTGACGCTGCTGCTCGACGGGCGTCATAGATACAAATAGGTCGCCGCTGTCGTTATGGGGAAAGCCGATCGCGCAGGTGCCGACCACCATACATACGGCATCGGGCTGCTGCCCTGCTCGCGCCTGCCGAGCAATCGGGGAAAAATGCCCCATTGCGTCGATCAACAACCGGGTTGAGAGGATGTCTGTGTGAGATGAGGCGGAATCCACCTCGACCGCTGACCGCTCAACCTGCACTTGCACCCCGTTGGGATGCACAGTGGCTGCCTCAAATGCCGCATGTTCCAACAGAATGCCGCCTGCTGCTAAAAACCGCGTCTTCAGCGTGTCTAGCAAATACACCGGGTCTATGCCAATGTTCAAGACATCGCGTACCCAAAACTCTTTGCCTTGGTGAAACGCAATGCGACCGGGGTTATAGGTGGTGGCGATCGCCCGTTCCAACTCCTCCTCTGTAAGCAGTCCCAGCGTCACCAGCGACTGTACTTCCTTCCGGGAGATGTTCCACTCTTGATCGCGCCCTCGCAGCGCACCGCGCTCCAAAATCGCGACCCGCCAGCCTTGTTGCGCTAGTCCACAGCCCACCAAAATGCCTAACGTGCCTCCACAAATCAGCACGTCCCAGTCTATGGACTCTAAGGGCTGGGTTGACTCGGACATTCCCGCAGGCGTCGTTAAGGTGCCGTGGCGGAGCTGATACCACAGTGCATCTGCCCGTCGCAGCCCCTGTAGCGGATTCCCTGCAACCTCAGCCAGCAGCCGTTCTGTGGTGGTCTGTGTCATCGGTGTGGCCTGATTGGGTCTGCGGTGTGCGGATCAAGTGCTGATTGTGAATGGGCGATCGCCCCTAAATAGCTCACGCCAAAGCAACGGCTGAGGCGTTATGCTCCATAACACCCTGAACCCTACAACACTGAAATGAAACAAATGACTAGTGCCCTCGGCTTAGCACATACTCCGTCAAGGTGTGTAGCGCCTGGCGCGACGCTGACGGGGGCAGATCCGACAAATGCTCAGCGGCCAGTTGAGCATGGTGCTTTGCCAAATCCCACGAGCGCTGAATGCCCTTGCTCGATAGAACCAAATCAATCGCCTGCTCCAAATCCGTCTCTTGAGTAAACTCACGCTCAATTAAGACGTTCAGATAGGGCTTTTCTTCTAATGCATAAAGCACAGGCGCGGTTAGGTTTCCGCTTTGCAAGTCAGACCCGGCAGGCTTACCCAGCGCATCCATCGAGCTAGTAAAGTCCAGCAAATCATCTACGATTTGAAAGGCCAGCCCAAAGTGGCGACCATAGTTGTAGAGGTTCATCGCCACCGGCTCTGACACGCCGCTTAGCACCCCTGCAGCCTTACTGCTGTTCGCAATCAGCGAGGCCGTTTTGTAGTAGCTTTTTTCAAGATAGGCGTCAATCGACAGATCAGATTCGAAGCGGTTTAGCCCTTGTTGAATCTCACCTTCTGCTAAGTCCATAATCACCTGAGACAGCAGCTTAACGACCTCTAAATTGTCTAGATTCGCCAGATACCAAGACGACTGGGCAAACAGAAAGTCGCCTGCCAGCACTGCCACCCGATTGCCAAAGCTGGCATGCACTGTAGGCACACCGCGTCGCACATCAGCCTCGTCTACCACGTCATCATGCACTAGGCTGGCTGTGTGAATCATTTCCGTAATTTCTGCTAGGCGTCGATGGGTAGGCTTTAGGCCTGAGTCCGCCATGGTGGCCTTCGAGATGAGCAGCACAATCGCAGGTCTCACGCGCTTACCCCCGGCCCCAAACAAATGTTCGGCTGCAGCATAAAGAATGGGGTGACGCGCGCCGACGAGCTGTTTCAGATTGTCGGTCATCTGAGACAGGTCGGACTCCACCGGGGCGAAGAGAGACGTGACTGAAGTCATGGACGGGCAGCTCAGCTCTTATAAGATTACGAAACTTTACAGATTTGACTTTATTCTAAGCTAACCACTTGACCTGTGGCGCAGATTAAACCGAGGGCTGCTCTAGCTTTTTCGTGTCGAGATATTCTTGTAAGCATTGATACAGCTAGAGTTTAGCGCTTCTTAAAGTTATTGAGACTTTTTTAAAAAGACTACCCAGAACCCTGGAGCTGTATGTTAGATTTAATATCAAGATATTTCAAAAACTAATAGCCCATTGCGGGCAATTTAGGCATCTAGTGGCTCGGTAAGTGACACAGGATCTGTATATCGTTTCACTGCTTTTATCAGTGACAAGGTTACCAGAGTTTCTGTTGTTTTGAGTCCACTCAATATTGGTCATTAGTTTGGCTTACTGACTCAGTAGGTCTGCTCGCTTTGTGCATTAGCCATTTTGGCGTAATGGACAGGGCTGGTTTTTATATCTATCTTAAAAAGCTTTGTGACTCAGCGGTTTCATTATTTACTGATGGGAGGTGTCTTATGCAAGTCTGGGGTGTGCCAGTTATTATTCCAATTCTGGCGAGCTTCTATCTGATGACTGTATATGTATTGCTTATATTATTGGAGCGATCGCGCGCATAGCCTGGCGCAAATTGCGGATAAAGTATGGTTTGTCAACCGTACGCTATTCTGCAACTTTGCACTTGATTTATTGATTTGTTCCTTAAATATAGGTACAAGCCTGCTGGTGATTGCTTGCTTGCAGATGTCTGGAGTGGGTGGGTTTGGAACAAAAGTTTAGGTTACGGGAATTCTGAATTAAGAGGGGGTAGTGCAGCACTGGCTAGCACTGCCCCTCTTTGTTTGAAGCGTTATCTGGTAAGGGGAAAATGCTCTCCGAGACGGTACCATTCACCGCTCTTCTACATGCCGTAGTTTGGTCAGCGCCATTTAAGGGTTGAGGGTTGACTTTGATGGCCGTCTGCATGCGGCTCGACCTGCACCCTCACCCCATGCCCGCTGCCAATATTGGGAATACTAGGCTCACACCTTCTTGGTATTGCCTCATGCGACACTTACCCAATCAAGGGCAGATTCGTCACAAAGTTAGCACGATGCCCCGCAAAAAAACTGAGGCAGCGGCAGTTGATTCGCGATCGCCTGATGATAATAGAGCACCCGATTGCAGCGCCAGAGCAATCAGTAGAGCAACTGCGAGCAGAAGAGGGCGATCGCCCTTCACACAACCACCCCGCTAGCGCAGAGCTTCACTACCTACGAAACCTTCACGTTGGACTACTAGCGGTCGGTTTTCAGCACTAGGGCTGCGGCTTTCACTGTCATTCTTGAAGCCTTCTGTATGGATGCGCGCTTAAAGCGCTGGTTGATTGATGTCTTGGAGGGTGTAAAACCCTGGCAGAGAGAGGATTCTACAACACCAATTGCACTAACCCACTCGGCAGTTGCACTATGTATGCGCTTTTAGTCCTCACATTTTGTGGAATTGCAGTGGTGTTGACTTGGCTGCTGTATCAAGAAATTCAGCACCAGCGCCATCCTCAGCGGGCTCGAGCGGCGTCTAAGCGTGCACCTGTGCCAGTGTCGTTTCTCCAGCAGCCACACCCTTCAGCGGTTCGGCGTTCATCGCCCCCGACTGTGGCTTCCCCATCCGCTAAACCCACGCCGCCGGTTCCCTCAACGCTTCCAGCAGAATTTAAGGCAAAGGCGGCAGCGCCCTCTGCAAAACCAGTCCGGCCGGCTCGCCAGCCTAGCCGCTCTTATCCCAAACTGGTGCGATTACTGAATGGCGATCGCACGGCAGCTGATCGATTGGTGCAGGCTATGCTGCTCAAGCATCCCGACCGTTCAGAAGACTGGTGCTACGAAAAAGTGGTGTTTGACCTAGAGCGCGATCGCGGGCGTTAGTGGCCCACCTCGGTCGCGAGAGGGTTAAGGGTCGTGCGAAAGGCGTTGAGGATATGCTGCTGGCGATCGCCCATGGCTTATTCCACCGCCTGTCCGATCTTGACGATTTCGGCCATGCTGAGGGTTTTGCCCTCAAGGCGATCGCGCTCTGCTCGCAGGTCTGCATTCTCCTGCATTAGCTGCTGCAATTCTTGAACAGGCTGATCATCTAACCCGGCTAGATCAATCTGTGGCGGCCTAGGTTGGGGAAAAATGCCATAAAAATACAGTGGATTTGTCATACAAGGGGCAATGGGAGAACCTGATTGCCGCCTTAGAATGCCTATGCAAATAAATAGACTCACAATAATAGAGTGAGAACCACATACCCTGTTACACACCTCACCCCCTTGAGCTAGCCAAATGAGATAGCGTAGTCAGTTGTGGCAAGCGCTGTGGCCTCGGCTTAAGCCTGTCTGCAACGGGTACCGCACCCATTGGGTTAATAGGACGCCTGATGTTAGGACGCCTAGTGTAGTGAAACCCGCGACGCGGAAGGCTCCCCACATTAGCGCAACTTATCCGCGCTTCGAGCGCGAGAGTCCTGTGACTCATGCTCTCAATATCATCCTCATCATTCTCAATCAATCAGCGTGTATGACCACAACTCAAGATTTTATTTCGTCTGCTACTGGGGCTGTGCAGCATCCCTTAGAGCCGTTGACTGCTGCTGAAGTTGAACAGGCCGTGGCGATCGCCCGCCACGAAAAACGCTTGAGCAGCAGCGTTCGCATGCCTTGCGTCACCCTAAAAGAACCCGCCAAAGCGGCGATTCTCTCCTACCAGCCCGGGGATGAAATCGAGCGCGAAGCCTTTTTGATATTGCTTGATAATGCCACCAACCAAACCTATGAAGCCGTGGTTTCCCTCACCCAGGGCAAGATCACATCGTGGACCCATCGCCCTGGCATCCAGCCCAACATCATGGCTGATGAACTGTCGGAAGCGGAGGAGGCTGTAAAGCGCCACCCAGACTTTTTAACCGCGTTAGAAAAACGGGGCATCACCGATCTGGACTTGGTTGTGGTTGACCCCTGGGCCCCGGGCAACTTTGGCTTTGAGGATGAAGTGGGTGTGCGGTTGTCTCGCGCCATCTGCTACCTGCGGGCCAACCCCCAGGGCAACTTCTATTCTCGCCCGATTGACGGCCTGATTCCCGTCATCAACCTCAACACGATGGAGGTGATCCGCATTGAAGATTGGGGCATTGTGCCTGTGCCACCTGACCCTGGGGAATATGAAGCGCAGTTCTTTCCCGATATGCGAACTGACATCAAGCCGCTGCACATCACGCAGCCCGAAGGGCCAAGCTTCACAGTAGACGGTCACCACATTCGCTGGCAAAAGTGGGATCTGCGGATTGGCTTTAACCCCCGCGAGGGATTGGTGCTGTATCAGGTGGGGTATCACGATCAGGGACGGCTGCGTCCCATTCTCTATCGCGCGTCGATGGCAGAAATGGTGGTGCCCTACGGCGACCCCCGAGTGCAGCACTATCGCAAAAATGCCTTCGACATTGGCGAACATGGCATCGGCATGCTGGCCAATTCTCTGACGCTGGGCTGCGATTGCCTGGGCGAGATCTTCTACTTTGATGCCGTGCTGACAGACAGCCGGGGAAATGTCTCCATTACTGAAAACGCAGTGTGTCTGCATGAAGAAGACTTTGGGATGTTGTGGAAGCACACGGACTGGCGGCGAGACAGTGTGGAGGTGCGGCGATCGCGCCGGTTAGCCCTTTCCTTTGTGGCCACAGTAGACAACTATGAATACGGCTTTTTCTGGTACTTCTATCAAGACGGCACCATTCAGTACGAAGTTAAGCTGACGGGCATTCTGCTGTGTGGCGCGATGGCGGGGCAACCAAAGTACGGGGTAGAAGTGGCCCCCGACCTCAACGCGCTTAACCATCAGCACATCTTCTGCATGCGGCTAGATTTTGATGTGGATGGCTGCGAAAACACGGTCTGCGAAGTCCACACCGAAGCCGAACCCCCTGGGCCTGACAACCCCATGATGAATGGATTTTATGCAGTGACCACACCGCTTAAAACCGAGCAAGAAGCCCAGCAGATTGTCGATCCGCTATCGGGCCGATATTGGAAAGTCATCAACCCTTCGGTCACCAATCGGCTGGGTCAACCCGTGGGGTTCAAGCTCATCCCTGGCGAAAATGTGTTGCCGTTTGCCCATCCCGACGCGCCTATTCTAAAACGGGCAGGCTTTATGAATCAGCACCTATGGGTGACGCCCTATGCCGAAGAGGAGCGCTATCCGGCAGGGCAATATCCGAATCAGCATCCGGGTGGCG
>JBGTOF010000389.1:0-3740 GCA_041742695.1 Elainellales cyanobacterium
ACTGTTGGGGTGATTTTCTTTAATCTTGAGGGGCGCATTACTGAGGTAAATGATGCGTTTCTGCGGCTGAGCGGCTACAGCCAAACAGACTTTGAGGTCGGTCGCCTGGGATGGCAAGACTTCACGCCCCCCGAGTATATGCCCACTGTGCTTAAAGCAATCGACGAGCTAAAGCTCACAGGACGCACCACGCCCTATGAGAAAGAGTATCGGTGCAAAGATGGCTCGTTGGCTTGGGCGCTGTGTGCGTCTAAGTCGCTCACCCAAACAGAAGCGGTGGAATTTATCATCGACATTAGCGATCGCAAGCAGGCCGAGCAAGCCCGAGAGCAATGGGCGCAAGAACAAAGCCAGCTTAACCGCAAGCTTGAAGGCCTAACCGACGAACTCAGCCGACGGAATGAAGACCTCAGTGAGTTTGCTCATATTGTGTCTCATGACCTGAAAGCGCCACTGCGGGGGGTTCGCAACATTGCAGAGTGGCTGCAAGACGATCTGGGTGACTTGATTCCGCCCGATAACCAAGAGCAACTGCACTTGTTGGTGCGACAGGTCGATCGCATGAATGCGTTGATTAACGATTTACTCGAATATTCCCGCGTGGGACGAACCAACCAGCCCACAGAGCGCGTGGATGTGGCTGAACTGGTGCAGGAGCTGATAACGGCTTGGTCTCTGCCGCCCACGGTGAATATTCGGTTTGCGACGGATACTCCCACCTTTGAGGCCAATCGGCTCAACTTGCAGCAGGTCTTCTCGAACCTCATTGGCAATGCAATCAAGTATGGCTGTGAAAACCAAACGGGAGAGGTGATTATCTCTGCGGAAGAGCAGCCAAATTGGTATGTGTTTGCGATCGCCGATCATGGCCCAGGCATTGAGCCCGAGTGGCATGATAAGGTCTTTGGCATTTTTGAAACGCTGCAGGCCAGGGCAGACGTTAACACCACCAGCACAGGCATAGGCCTCGCCATTGTGAAAAAGCTGATTGACGTAGAAGGCGGCAGGATCTGGATTGAATCTGAGGTGGGTGCCGGGGCAACGTTTTACTTTACCTGGCCGAAAACGCCAACGACCCGCAACGGATAAAGGGTCATCCCCGTTGGCAATCTATGTTCATAGCCCATTTATAGAAAAGCCGCTCTGCGTCTATGGTGCGTAACGCAGAGTCGGCCAACTTGCAAACCCAGGATGCCTTCGGATCAGGGGAAACGCAGGGGAGTGCTATTTTCCCCTTAGCGTTCTGGTGTTCACGATTCCTAGGGCGATCGCCCTGCCGCTGGTGAATGTTGCAGTGGGGCGATCGCGTTCAACGGGGTTTGACTTCCGCTACAGAGGTCTTCTCTCTATGCGGTGCTACTAAGTACACAGATCTTGTTGTCATCAGCCACATCCTGGGAGATCCCCCTAAATCCCCCTTAAAAAGGGGGACTTTGAATCCAGTTCCCCCTTTTTTAAGGGGGGCTAGGGGGATCAACCCCCGGGAAGGTCTACTTTGAGGACTTATGTGTACTTAGTAGCTATGCGGTAGACAGAGAGTAGGGGCTATTGCACCACCTCGGCGGCCACAACGAGATTCACGGTGTCACGGTCAGGGCAATCCTGATTGCCTTGGCACGACGCAGCAAGAACGTTGGCGCTTTCCCGCGTGAGTTGCACGCGTTGGCCAATCAGATCGGTCTGTTCACACAGCTCAAAACTGGCTTCTGTGCTTGAGGTCTTCCCTTGTGCGTCTTCTATTTCCATGTAGCAGGCTCTATCTCCTGAGGTGAGGCTGCGAACCATGACGACCTCTGGTTCTGATGCAGGGGGCGTCGCGGGGTCGCCCGCCTCTGAGGTAGAGTCTCCGGTGTTGGTTTGGCAACTGCTCATCACGAGCCCAAGGGTGAGAAGCAGAGCTAGCGGAACCGGAGTCATGAGGCGAGAGCGAGAACGGACTGTAGCGGGGGAAAAAATGGACACAATAGTGCTCGGTATAAAACTGGGCTCAATGAAGCGGCTCTAGAAGCGGGCGATCGCCCTGCATCAAGTTTGCGTCAGCAATTCAGGATGCTTCTGGAAGCGGCTGCGTTGTTAGCATACCCAAACAGCAGGCCAAAAGTGGTGCCGTCTTCGTGGAGCGGCATTCCAACATGCCGTGGTGATGCTCAGTCACAATGCGGTAGCTGATCGACGGAGTTGCCATTGCTCCCGCTAGAATGCCTGAATTGCTGGGGAAGGGCGATCGCCCTCATCGCTACGATTTATGACCGATTCGATAGACGCTGTGATGCTTTGCAGCACATCACAACATACTCAGCACAAAGTGAGAGTCAAGCGTGCGGGGGTGTGCGCTTCAGAGGCTGCACTCTTTACTGAACACCTTAGCGGTGAAGGCTTACCGGCCTATCCACCACCGACTGCGATATGGGCTGATACAGCGTATCGCGTTGCTGGGCGGGGCGTCCCAGTTGGCGAATGGCAGCGATGAGTTCATCTGCGGTTTTGCAGGTGCCGCCCTGCGCCCCAGCCATGCTGGTAATGTGCTCTTCCATGAGCGTACCGCCAATGTCGTTGCAGCCCCAGTTGAGGGCTTCTGTGGCACCGTCTAGCCCCAGCTTTACCCAGCTCGGCTGATGGTTCACAATCCAGTTACCCAGAAACAGTCGAGCCACAGCCATGAGGCGGAGCGCATCTGCCAATACTGGCTGGTCGCGCCCGACCCGGCGGCGGAGGGGCTTGGGTGCCTCTTGCCCGACAAATGGCAGTAGAATGAACTCGCTAATGCGGGCAGAGTATCC
This sequence comes from Elainellales cyanobacterium, assembly GCA_041742695.1. GTDB lineage: Bacteria > Cyanobacteriota > Cyanobacteriia > Elainellales > Elainellaceae > Kaiparowitsia. Next base: position 2,781 of record JBGTOF010000389.1, read on the forward strand.
CTGCTGGATGGCAGTGTGTTGGAGCGATCGCAAGCGTCCCAAATGCGACATCTGCTGCTCTGGCGTTTCGATATGCCCCGACAGCATCGTGCTGGTTGTGGGCATCCCCAGCCGATGCGCCGTCCCCACAATCTCCAGCCATTCTGACGCCGTTGTCTTTTCGGGGCAAAGAATCTTGCGCACGTCGTCATCCAGCACTTCTGCGGCGGTGCCGGGCATTGATCCCACCCCCGCCACTTGCAGCGCCTCGATCACATCGGCATAGCGAAGCCCATCTGCCCGCGCGATAAACTGCACCTCTTGAGGAGAGAAGGCGTGCAGATGCAGCTGTGGAAACCGCTGTAGAATGGCTCGCACCAATTGAACATAGTAGGCGAGTGCACTCCCCTCTAGTTTTGCCAGAGGATTCAACCCGCCCTGCATGCAGATTTCTGTCGCGCCCTGCTGCACGGCATCGGCAGCTTTCTCTAAAACGGTTGCTTCACTCAGCCAGTAGGCCCCTTCCTCGCCCTCATCTCGGCGAAACGCGCAGAAACTACAGTGCTGCTCACAAATGTTGGTGTAATTGATGTTGCGGTTGATGACGTAGGTCACCCCATCCCCCACCTGTTGGCGGCGCAGTTCATCGGCAGCAGAGCGAATGGCGGCGATCGCCCCTGCATCCTCTGCCTGCAGCAACACCACACCGTCGGCTTCAGTCAGGTCATGTCCTTGAAGAGCGTTGCCCAGAATGGCGTCAATCGGTGAAGGCATGGGAATTAGGAATTAAAGATTGGAGATTGAGAGTGGGGAGATTGGATGGTCTCTTTTGCTATCTACAATCCGCGACGACAATCCGTGACGAATTGGATCGCTAAATCGGATCGCTAAAATTGGAGATCACTCTACAACCTTATCGATTCATCGAACCCCTGACCATTTCTCTATGCAAACTCAAACAATTCCCACACTCGATTTTCA
>JBGTOF010000404.1:0-12807 GCA_041742695.1 Elainellales cyanobacterium
GGCGCTGAATTTCGCCACCTGGTCAGAGCTTCAGACGTTGCGAGAGCGATCGCGCGATCGCGGGGCCGAAGGGCTCATGCTTAAAGCGCTCGATAGTCCCTATCTGGTCGGGCGCAAGCGCGGCCACTGGTGGAAGTACAAAGTAGAGCCCATGACGCTTGATGCGGTGCTGATCTATGCCCAGGCCGGCAGCGGCAAGCGTGCCAACCTATTCACCGACTACACCTTTGCCCTATGGCAGGACGCAGAACTCGTGACCTTTGCCAAGGCATATTCCGGGCTAGACAACGCAGAAATTGACGCCCTCGACAAATGGATTCGGCAGCATACCATCGAAAAATTTGGCCCAGTTCGCTCTGTGGAGCCTGTTCAAGTCTTCGAAATTGGGTTTGAGGGCATCGCCGAGTCCAAACGACACAAATCAGGAATTTCGGTGCGATTTCCCCGCATTTTGCGCTGGCGCACCGATAAACCCGCCACCGAGGCGGACACACTGGCAACCGCGCAGCAAATCCTCGCACAGCATGGCTAGCCGCTTACGCTGAAAACTACTGCAGCTGGTTGGGACAATTAGGGATCTCAATGCTAGACAACCCATACGCCGCTAGCCGCGCCCCTGCACCACATGTTTAACGGTGGTCAAGCTTTCTATGGAAATGATGCCTCGACGAACGCCCTTCTGATTGGACATGCCAAGCGCGATCGGTGCGCCCGGTTGGGGATTGCGCGAAAATCGAGGTGACGTATTGATATAGGTGGTCGCGCTGTTGATGCGGCGAGCAAATTCGTTGCTCTCTACATAGGATTCTGTAACCAGGCAGTCGGCATGGCCGCTGCTGTAGCTGTTGATCCAGGCGATCGCCTGATCTAGGCCCTCGACTTGCCGAAACGCAATGGTGCGGTTGAGATACGCACGGTTCCATTCAGCGTCTTCGGCCATAATCAGGTCGGGATACTCTGTTACCAAGGCTGCGTCGCCCCGCAGTTGAAAGCCCGCCTCGCGGAGCGATCGCCATAGCCCCTTCAACGTAGACGGCTCATGGTGACGATGCACCAGCACTTTTTCAATGGCGTTGACGGGATCGGGTTCGCGGGTGTGGCTATCTAAAATAACCGAACGGGCTAATTCTAGCCCGCCAGAGGGCGACCAATAGAGGTAGCAATTGCCCATTGAGGTGCGCAACACGGGCACCGTGGCTTGGCGCACAACCTGGGTGACCAAACTCACCCGCCCGTAGGGAATGACCAAGTCAATTAATTGATCTTGCACAATAATCTCGCGGATAGAGTCTCCCTGTTCGGAGGAGATCAGCCCCAAGCATCCAGCGGGATACCCCGCTTCATCTAGCGCCAGCTGCAGCGATTCGGCGATCGCCTGGTTAGAGTGGCTGGCCTCGGCGCTGCCCCGCAACACTAAGCAGTTGCCCGTCCGAATGCATAACCCAGCGGCGATCGCCCCCAGTTCAGGAAATGCTTCATACACGAGCGCAATGACGCCCAAAGGCATCAACTGACAATAGGTCTGCGCTTTCTCAAACTGGTAAGGCGTGTTGAGCAACTGTTGAGAGGGATCAGTCAGCTGGGCTAAGCTCAGCAAAATTTGCACAGCCCCGTCCAAGCGTTCGGGCGTTAGCTTCAGCCAATCTAGCACCAAGTCAGGAATCGCCATCTCGCGCCCCGTTTCAAGGTCAATGGTATTCGCCTCTAGCACCTTATCCTTGTCTTCTTTCAGTGCTATCGCCATCAACCGCAGAGCATGGCTGCGGCGTGTGCCTTCCATCATGGCTAATTCCGCAGAAGCCAGATGAGCAGATTGTAAAATCTCAATCCAGTCCGACACAGAATTTATGCAGCCCCTTAGTATCTGGTTTCATCATGATCTTAATGGCGCGCGGTGCGATCGTGCCTCTGGGTGGCATGAAATGACGACGCTAATAGCGTCTGCAGGCCAGCCACAGCATAAACACCAACATCGTTGAAAGGGCTAGCGCTGCAATCACCCGAAACGTAACACTAGAACTCAAGGGAGACTGGAGCGTCGTCACCAATAAGAGAAACACTAACCCAAAAATTAGGAGCAGCGTGAGCGGCACATAGCCCCGAGACAAATTGGGGTTTACTGTAATCCACTGGTGCCCATTCCAGCGCCATACCCGTTTATAAGGATAGTTTGTAGACAGCTGCTCAATGGAGTGACCGCTATCTTGCACTACAAAAATTTGCTGGCAGCGGTTGCAGCCAAATGCATCAGTCAGAGTAATGGGCACAAGCCGCCCCCGGCGTCGGCAGGGACAGGGATACTCATCATTCAGATCAATTTTTTGCGGCTTTTGACTGTGCACAAGAACGTCTGAATCACACTATTAAACGATGCGGCACTCAGTATTTATAGAATGGTGGCGATCTTGGCATGAGCAAGCGGGTGGCATCACTTGCTTCAATGATCTAACTCGGTAGCCTCAAAAAGTAAAACGCTCCCCAGCATGATACTTAATGGTGGGTTTAATGCACTGCCATGGAGTGTCTGACAGGTTAGGCGATCGCCCAACTCTATTACGATCTCTCCAACTGTAATCAAAAACATCAGCAGACGCTAGTGGTTTTGCTGAGATGATGAGCGATCGCCCCTAATTGCGCCCTGATTGCTTAGCTAGAATATGAACGCAGAAATCCCCAAGCATATGCTCTGCTTAGCTTTAATGCATTAATTAAAAGCGGGTAACGCGATTCGAACGCGCGACATTCACCTTGGCAAGGTGACGCTCTACCACTGAGCTATACCCGCAAACTGTGCTAACTGCTAAGAACCAAACCTGTTGTTTCGGGCTCTTGCGCATTTGGCGCATTTCCTAGAATGCCAAACTTTAGAGTGTCTGTCAACCCTCTATCAACTCTTTGGCAGCTATGCCTGGGATCAGCAGATGACCCGTATTTAATCCCAAGAGAACTGAGATCAGTAAAGCAGTTGGCTTAGTTAGGGTCTTCAGTGCTAGCAGCGCTGCGGAGAGAAGCCTTGATGGGAGAGGTCGTACTGCCAGCGATCGCCCCATCTTGTCCATGCCCGCTTGCCGGAGCCATGCTGCGAATCTGCCGCATCAGACTTCCCATTTCCATGGCACTCATGGCATATTCCCAACCCTTGTTGCTCTTGATGCCCGCACGCTCTAGCGCCTGCTGCAGCGTATCGGTTGTGAGCACGCCAAAGATGACAGGCACACCGGTTTGAAGCTGCGTCGCGGCAATGCCCTTTGCCACTTCTCCTGCCACATAGTCGAAGTGGGGGGTTTGGCCCTTAATCACCGCGCCGATGCAGACAATGGCATCATACCGGCCTGAGAGCGCGAGTTGACGCGCCACCAGCGGGATTTCGAAACTGCCGGGCACCCAGGCATAATCGATTTGAGATCCATGGGGATCCGCATCAATGCCGTGCCGCTTAAAGCAATCCTGGCAGGCCTCTAGCAATTTTGTGGTCACTAGGTCGTTAAACCGACCAATGACAATAGCAAACCGTAATGGTTCAACCTGGGTAAATGTTCCCTCGAAAACTGCCATTCCTGCTTTATTCCCTGCTATGTGGTCTAGGTTGGTAACCGGTTAGAGCCACTGCATTGGGCAGCGGCTAATAGAACCAGCTACTGCCCGATGCAGGTGTACAGACTGCACTAGACCCTACGACGTTCATACGCTCTTTAATCGTTCCACTGATGCTGGGCCACCCCAACTCAGCAGAACGGCTGATAAACCGCGTTTACCCTAGCCCTTGCTCGTGCAAAATGCTCAGGTCTGAAAACCATGGGTGGGGCGATCGCCCACACCATCGCGGTTCCAATGCTAATCTTCATCGCTCAACAGGATTGCCTGTGAGCAGGCTGAAAACCTGTGAGTGAAGAACCTGTAGATGAGGTCGCTACACCACGAGGTAGTTGAGCGCTCCAACCAGCAACACTAAACCAATCCAGGCCACAGAGCCCACAAGAATTAGCCGCTTCGATAAATCCCAATTTTGGGGTGATGCATAGGCAACAGGCACCCCGATCACCATCACAAACGACATCACCACCAGCCCCGCCAATGCAATCTGGAACAGAATAGACATATTTTTCCTCCCAACAAAGCCAAAGGGCAACCGCACCATCGAGACCCCCGCAGAGACCCCGTTAAACGCCCCAGTAGTTAAGCTATCAGAAATCGACCCCTCGCGGGATATTCTCTAACAAGATTAAGGGTTAGGGTCTGACAAGATTGAGGGTTAGGGTTAAGTAGAGATGGCATCTCCCGTAGCGCTATCCAGATTTAATTGAGAGTGATAGGGCCTCTACCCCACATCACTCCTCACGTTTCAGAATTCAGAATTCAACAAGCGTTGAGAGTGGCCTGCGAGTTATGTCCCCCTTGGGTTTATCTACACACTCATTCCCGTTCAAATTCTTCTACTCCCTGCGTCCCCATGCACCTTGTTCTCTGCCATACGACTGCTGATTTCGACACGCTGGGCGCAGCGGTGGGGTTAACGCGACTGCATCCGGGGATGCGGATTGTGCTGAGTGGGGGGGCACATCCAACAGTGCGGGAGTTTTTGGCGCTGCATCGAGATGAATATCCCCTGATTGAGCGGCGGGCGGTAGCGGCGGAGCAGATTCAGTCGCTGTGGATTGTGGATACGCAGTGGCGCGATCGCCTCGGCAAAGCGTCAGAATGGCTCGACTTGCCGGGGGTGCCCATCCACGTGATTGACCACCATTCGGGGATGGATCAGGATGCGGGAGGTGACGCAGCGGAGGCCACAGGCCTGATTCAAGCGATGGATTGCCAGGTTGACGCCGTCGGTGCGGCCACGACGTTGGTGGTGGAGCTGCTTCAGGCGGAGGCGGTCACGCTTAACGCCATTGACGCCACGGTCATGGCCCTCGGTATTCACGTGGATACGGGGTCGTTGACCTTTGACCACACTACCGTGCGAGACGCGGCGGCGCTGACCTGGCTGATGCAGCAAGGGGCCAATGTGCGGGCGATCGCCGACTATGTCGAACCCGGCTTGTCGCCCCAGTTGCAGGATTTGCTGACCGAGGCGCTAGATACTCTGCATACGGAGACGCTGCGGGGCTTTCAGCTGGGGTGGGTGTTGCTTAAGGCCGCAGAGTATGTGCCGGGGCTGTCGAGTTTGACCAGCCACCTGGCAGACCTGACGGAGTGTGATGTGCTGCTGCTGGGCTGTCGCTATGGGCGCAACGAGCAGGGTGAGAGCCGGGTGACGGTGATTGGGCGATCGCGCGGGTCAGCACTAGCAGATGCCGTAAATCTGGGCGAACTGATGACTCCCCTGGGTGGCGGCGGCCATGCCAAGGCCGCTGCCGTCACCGTAAAGTCAACCAATCCGGGGGAGGTCATCAGTCGCCTGGTGCAACAGGTGCGATCGCACCTCCCTCATCCGCCCACCGCTCAGGAGCTGATGTCGTCTCCAGTGCGCACCATCCGTCCAGAAGTGACGATCGCCGAGGCCCAGCGGATTTTGCTGCGCTACGGCCACTCTGGCCTCTCGGTTGTGAATGAGGCAGATGAGCTTGTGGGGGTGATCTCTCGGCGAGATCTGGATATTGCCCTCCACCACGGCTTTAGCCATGCCCCGGTTAAGGGATACATGACTACCCAAATCCGAACGATTACGCCAGACACCCCCTTGCCAGATATTGAAGCGTTGATGGTCACCTACGACATTGGCCGCCTGCCCGTGATAGAGAAGGGCGACCTAGTGGGTATCGTGACGCGCACCGATGTGCTGCGCCAACTGCACCAGCAAACGGTAGGGGGTAGCCCCAAACAGCCCCAAGAGCCCGGCTACTGTCCCCTGCCGGAGGTGCTGTGGCAAGAGGTAGGGGAGTCTTTAGGCGACACCCAGGCCGAACAGGCCGAACGGTCGGAGGAGACGCTGTGGTCGGTGCTGATGCAGGCGGCGCATCTGGCCCAAGCGCGGGGCTGGCAGCTCTATATGGTGGGTGGGGCAGTGCGCGACCTGTTGCACTCAATGCCTGCGCTGGTGGAGTCGACTATGCCCTGGTCGGCTGATACGATGCCAGATATTGACCTGGTGGTGGATGGGGTGCGTCAGCAGGATGAGGAAGCGGCAGGAGTCGAGCTGGCGCGATCGCTCCAGGCGCAGTATCCCCAGGTGCGGCTGCAGGTTCACGGGCGGTTTCAGACGGCGGCACTGGTGTGGCACCATGACCCCGCACTCGATTCGCTGTGGATTGATATTGCGACGGCACGCACTGAGTTCTATCCCTACCCAGCGGCGAATCCCGAGGTGGAAGCGAGCTCTATTCGGCAGGACTTATACCGGCGGGATTTCACAATCAATGCAATGGCGATTCGGCTGACGCCCCCGCGACAGGGCGAACTCTTGGATTTTTTTGGGGGCTTGCGAGATTTGCAGCAGGGGCAGATTCGGGTGTTGCATGCCAACAGTTTTATCGAAGACCCCACGCGCATCTTTCGGGCGGTGCGGTTTGCCGTGCGACTAGGATTTGTGCTCGAGCCCCAAACTGAGGGCTACATTCGCCATGCGATCGCCAGCGGCATTTATCAGCGCGTTCAAGCCGACCAGCAGCGCGCCCCTGCCCTGCAAACCCGGCTCAAGCGCGAGCTGCACTATATCTTGGATGCGCCTTACTGGCGTACGGCCATTCAGCATCTGGCCGATCTGGGCGCGCTGCGCTGCATTCATCCCGACCTGCATCTGACCGCAGACCTCTGGCATCAGCTGCGTCTGGTAGATCGCGCCCTGCAGCGGTTCGCCCCATCTCCCGCACCCGAGCATTGGCAAATGCTGTTGGAAGTGCTGCTAGCCGCAGTGCCCCCCGGCGATGCTCTAGGAGATGACACCACCGATCGCGCCACGTTAGCCGAGGGGCTGCAGCTCTCTGCTGACAGCATTGAGCGACTGCAGCAGTTAGCAGGTGTAGAGACCCAACTTGCTCAAGCGTTGCCCCAGTGCCAGCGCCCGAGCGAGGTGGTGCGCCTGCTCCAGTCCTACGATCTGCCCCTGCTGATTTTGGTGAGTGTGCGGGGCGATCGCCCGCTGCGGCGGCAAATCTGGCAATACCTCACCCGCTGGGCAAGGGTAGAGCCGATGCTGAACGGGAATGACCTCAAACGCTTGGGCTACAAACCAGGACGTCAATTTTCCACCATGCTCGAGGCGCTGCGTCAGGCAACCCTGGATGGGCAGGTGACTACACCAGCGGAAGCTGAGGCGTTTTTAAAGGCGCAGTTTCCCAGTTAAAGCCGTGAGTTTAATCCTATTACTTCAGCCGCTGAGCACAAGGCTGAACCAACACTAACCTGTGCCGATAGCCTTGCGGTTAGCTTGGGGGACGAGTCCGATAGATTTGCTTTGCCGGATTTGCGCCAGTGGATTTGATGGGCCGAATGGGGTGCGAAACATGAGGTGCAAAACATTAGAAGGATGCAGTCCTGAGGGTAGCGGGGAGGGGTTGAATAGGAGAGAACGGCGAGTCATCACGATTGCTCGAGAAGGGCGATCGCTCTAACCCATTGGCTGAACGCTTCCTTGCAAGGGAGCACCGATGCAGCCGTCAGTCACGCTACTATGTATCAGACCCTCAGGGGCAAGCGAATTGGAGCTTAAACATGGTATTTGCAGCGGGTTCGACCCTCCACAAGGGCGCGTATCGAATTGAATCACTTCTGCATTCAGACCCCTATAGCCTGACGCTACAAGCGATTCAGACCGAGTCTGATCGTCCGGTTGTGCTGCAAACTCTAAACCCTGCCCTGACGAACCGGGCGGAGATCCAATCCAGCGCTTTGCTGGCGCAAGTCAGAGACGCATTTTTGACGACGACGGCTGAGGTGTTTGGGAAGGACTCGGATGCTACGCCCAACCTAGTGGAGTGCTTTGTCGAGCAAGAGTTGCCCGTTGTGGTGGTAGAAACGCACTCAGGGCAAGCCGTGCCCCCGGTGATCGATTGGCTGCCTGCGTTGGAGTTATGGGTGGCGCTGGCAGAGCTGTCCCTTATGCCCGCTTCCTCAATCGCTCCGGCGGCAGAAGCGGAGGCCGCTGAGAATGTCGTCATGGATCAGCATTTAGCCAGCGTGTTTGTGCTGCCGCCGGATGCCACGACAGAAACACTTGCAGATGCGCCTCCTGAAGGAGCAGTGGGAGAGTTGGCGACACTCGCCAACGGCAGTGCCAGTCACCCTACGGTGGCGGCTGGTTCAGGTAAGTCGGGGGCATCAGTTCGGTCTCCATCCCTACCGGCGATCGCCCCAGTCTCGATCCCGGCTTCAGCCCGTGAAACAGGCAACGCTGCTCGAACCACAGTCTTGGTGGCGGAGACTCCCCCTCGATGGCGGCGCGTTTGGCTACCCTCGGCGCTGGCGCTAACGGCCCTCGCTACGGGGCTAGTAGGAGCCGTAGTGGGCATGGGGCTACGTGGAGGCGAAGACGCGCCGCTAGGGCAGTTGCTTACCAAAGAGCAGGCGTTTCCTAGCATTAATGGCTGGCCGGGTTCTATCACAGCGGCACCCATCAGTAATGCACGGCGACGGCGATTGGCTGGGCACAGCCGGTCTGAAGAAGGCTTTATTCCCCTCGAAGACGAACCGATTTATTTTGATTCGCAACAGCGTCGCCAGTCTACGCGCATCCCAGAGCCAGAGACTACACTCTGGCAAGATAACGGTGTGCTAGAGCCGTCTTATCAGCAAGAGTCTGCGCCAATTGCGCCCGATTATGGCCTAGACGCCCCCCCTGAGCCACGCCGTATCAGTCCGTTGCTCCCCAATGAAGCGCCAGCGCCAGACATCGCAGCAGAGGAGCCCGTGCTGGCAGACCCTGCTGCCATGCCAGACCCCATCTATGCTGCACCCCGGGAAGAGCGATCGCCCCAACTCGAGTCAGCGCCTCAAAAACCTGTACCTGATATTTTTCAGACTCCGCCCTCCGGCGAATCGCCCTTTGTTCCCTACGAAGCTCCGGCTGAGTCGCCATAGGCATCCATCGGCAGGCAGGTACATACTAAGTTGCGATCGCCATAGGCATTGTCAACCCGCGCCACCGCTGGCCAAAACTTAGCGTCTCGCAAGCTGGGAATAGGATAGGCCGCTTGCTCTCGCGAGTAGGGGTGGGGCCAGTCTGTGGCGAGCAGCATCGCAGCAGGATGGGGTGCTTGCTTCAGCAAATTGTGCTGCACATCGGCCTTCCCACTTTCCACATCCCGGATTTCGTCTCGAATGGCAATCATTGCGTCACAGAAGCGATCTAATTCTGCCAGGGACTCGCTCTCAGTGGGCTCGACCATAATCGTGCCCGCCACCGGCCAAGACATTGTCGGCGGATGGAAACCATAGTCAATCAGTCGCTTGGCTACATCTTCTGCCTCAATGCTGGCGCTTTTTTTGAAGGGTCGCAGGTCAATAATGCACTCGTGCGCCACCAGACCGTTTTTCCCGGTATAGAGTACGGGGTAATGCCCCTCTAGCCGCTTCGCAATGTAGTTGGCGTTGAGGATGGCGATTTCAGTGGCGCGGGTTAGTCCCGTGGCTCCCATCAGCGCGATATACATCCAAGAAATCGGGAGAATGCTGCTACTGCCCCACGGCGCAGCAGACACCGCACCAATGCCTTGATCGCCCGCCGTAGGCACGACTGAATGACCTGGCAAATAATTGGCTAGGTGCGCCGCTACGCCTATTGGCCCTGCCCCTGGCCCACCGCCACCGTGGGGAATGCAGAAAGTCTTATGCAAATTGAGGTGGCACACATCGGCGCCCAAATCGCCCGGGCGGCACAGCCCCACCTGGGCATTCATGTTGGCCCCATCCATATACACCTGTCCCCCGTGGGCGTGGATGGTATTGCAAATCTCTTGAATGCCTTCTTCGAATACGCCGTGGGTAGACGGGTAGGTGATCATCAGTGCAGCGAGGTTGGCGCTGTACTTGTCGGCCTTGGCAGTGAGATCGGCGACGTCAATATTGCCATCGCGATCGCACGCCACCGGCACCACCCTCATCCCCGCCATCACGGCACTGGCGGGATTCGTGCCATGCGCCGATTCGGGAATGAGGCAAATCGTGCGGTGGGTGTCGCCCCGCAGCACATGGTACTGACGGATCACCAACAGGCCCGCGTATTCGCCCTGAGACCCGGCGTTGGGTTGCAGTGATACCGCTGCGAATCCGGTGATTTCTGCCAGCCAGGTTTCGAGCTGGCGAAACAAAACTTGGTAGCCTTGGGCTTGCTCAACCGGAGCAAAGGGGTGAATCTGCCCAAACTCAGGCCATGTGACAGGCAGCATCTCGGCGGTGGCGTTGAGTTTCATAGTGCAAGAGCCGAGCGGAATCATCGCTGTCGCTAGGGATAGATCCTTCTGCTGCAGGCGATACATGTAGCGCAACAGCTCGGTTTCTGTCTGATGGTTGTGGAAGGTGGGATGGGTGAGGAAGGGTGAGGAGCGAGTCAGGTGCGACGGAATGCCCGTAGCGGTGGGAGCAGGCGGTGTCACGGTGACAGACTCGCCATTCATCGCAAATAGGCGCAGCAGATCACCCAAATCAGCTACAGTCGTCGTTTCGTCGAGGGTGAGAGTGAGGGTTTGGGCATCTAGGCGGCGCAGGTTAATCTGATGGGCGATCGCCTGTTCCATCATGACATCTGCATCAGCCACCGTCACTCGCAGCGTGTCGAAGTAGGGTTCACTCCCCAAGTGATACCCCAAGCGCGTCAGCCCAGTCGCCAGCGCCGTCGTCAGTTGGTGAATGCGGCGAGCAATGCGCGTCAACCCCTGCGGCCCGTGATACACCGCATACATCCCCGCCATCACCGCCAACAGCACCTGCGCCGTACAGATGTTACTAGTGGCCTTATCTCGACGAATGTGCTGCTCACGTGTTTGCAGCGCTAATCGCAAGGCCCGGTTGCCCATGGCATCTTTTGACACGCCGACGAGCCGACCCGGAATCTGTCGCTTATAGGCATCCCGCGTCGCAAAAAAGGCAGCATGGGGGCCGCCATAGCCAAGCGGCACACCAAAACGCTGGCTATTGCCCACCACGATGTCTGCGCCAAATTCTCCCGGCGGCGTTAGCAAGGTCAGACTGAGCAGATCAGCCGCAACGGTGACCAGCGTCCCCGCTGCATGAGCGCGTTGAATAACGGCACGATAGTCATACACCGCGCCATCAGTGGCGGGATATTGTAGCAGCATGCCCACCATCGTGTCATTCGGCTCTACGGTGCGGTGGTCACCCACCTGCACCTCGATACCCAGCGCCAGCGCCCGCGTGCGAATGACGCTTAGGGTTTGCGGGTGGCAGGCGTCAGACACCCAGAATAGATTGCCCTTACCTTTGTGCAGCCCGTAGCTCATGCTCATGGCTTCGGCGGCGGCAGTCCCTTCATCCAGCAGTGAGGCGTTGGCGATCTCCATGCCCGTTAGGTCAATCACCATCGTCTGAAAGTTGAGCAGCGCCTCGAGCCGACCTTGAGAAATCTCGGGCTGGTAGGGAGTGTATTGGGTATACCAGCCAGGGTTTTCTAAAATATTGCGCTGGATCACCGGGGGCGTGATGCAGTTGGCATAGCCCATGCCGATATAAGAGCGAAACAGTTGATTTTGGCAGGCGATCGCCCGCAGTTCTTGCAGCAGCGTGTGCTCATCTTTGCCAGAGGGCAGATTGCTGAGTTGCAGTGCCTCTCTGCGAGACGGCGACGCTGAGCGCCCCAGCCGAATCGAGGCCGGAACCGTTGCGTCAATCAAGGCCGCCAGCGAGTCATACCCTAACGTTGCCAGCATCGTCTGCACCTCCGACTCCGATGGCCCAATATGGCGGGGCACAAAGTTATCAGGCGGCACCCAGTCAAAGCTCTGTTCAAGGCTGTGGGCTGTTGAAGCATCTCCCGGGCAAGGCCCAGATGCCCCCTCAGACGCAGGAGAGGCAGGAGTCGTGGACTGAACCGTTTCGTCAAATAGGGCAGACATCGAGGGAGAAAACTCAGACGACATGGGATGCAGTTAACTAAGCGAAGGTGGATATAGCAACCGGGGAGGAATACTCGTTGGCAAGGCGTGGGTACTTATCACAAAAGCGACCCATCAAGCTGATTCAACAACGAAATGTAAACCAAACCCTCTCATTATTATGAAGGATTGAACCTGCATAGGGGATGATTCTCTGGCATACAGGGCCAACGCTGCTGGCTGAGGTGGTAGGGGCGATCGCCCCGCTAATGTTTACACTCGGTTGGAGCTTTTTTAAGGGCAGCGCACACTATCCATTTGCTTGGGTCAATGCCCAAACAAGACCCTATTGCCCATGCATAGGAGATGCCGCGATATCGACAATTCCTTCTAGTCGCCTTCCACCTGCTCACGATATTCATCTGAGGTCAGCGCGTCATCCAACTCATCTGAATCATCAACCTTGACCTTGAGCAGCCAGGCTTCACCATAGGGGTCATCCGCTAGCAGCTCTGGTGAAGTGATCAGCGCATCGTTGCGATCCACCACCGTGCCGGTCACAGGTGCTTTGAGGTCTTCTACCGCTTTAACCGATTCTACGGTGCCAAACGTTTCACCTTGCTCTAGCTCGGTGCCCACATCTGGCAATTCCAAAAACACAATATCGCCCAGTTGATCTACGGCAAAGGCGGTGATGCCAATGGTGGCAATGTCGCCATCTAGGCGAGCGTATTCATGGGAATCCATATATCTCAAATCATCAGGATAATCAAACGCCATAAAAGTTCTAACCGTGCTAGACAGCCTATCAGTGTACCCCTGA
>JBGTOF010000418.1:0-7082 GCA_041742695.1 Elainellales cyanobacterium
GGGGATACGTTCTAGCTGAGCTTAGCGGCGGCGCAATGCTCCTGGCATCAGCCTCTGGCAGGGTATCCCTTGAGAGAACCCAGCAGGGCGATCGCCCGCCGCCGCTTCACCAAAGGTTTATTCAGCCTGCCAAACCGTAAATCTTGCGTCAGCGTCATGCCACTCTTGCCGGAGCCCATCGCTCCCAACCTCAAAGCAGAATCCAATAGACGGCTAAGGTTAAAGGTTCAAGCCTTGCATATCAAGTATTGAATTGACTATTGATAGGACATAATCAGCACTTCAGTAATTTTGCCCCGGCGATCGCCCTTGGAATTGATTGCACGCATGGCGCTCACGGTTGTGATAGAAAACCCCGCATATAGTGTGCGAATGAACTCGCAGTCTGAGTTTGACAGCATCACCTGCACCCCGCGCTGCGCTAACACCGCAAATACATCCCGCAGACGAATCTGATCCGCTTCAGTAAAGGCATGACGGCTATAGGCGGTGAACTTGCTGGTGTCGCTAATAGGGTAATAGGGAGGGTCAAAATAGACAAAATCTCGGCTGTCCCGCGCTTGGTCTAGCACCGCATCAAACGGGGCAACCTCAATCTCGCTATGGGAGAGCGATCGCCCCACCGATCGCAACAGGTCAGCATTGCAGATCTGCGGCTGCTTATAGCGGCCCATCGGCACGTTAAACTGCCCCCGTGAGTTTTCGCGATAGAGTCCATTGAAGCAGGTGCGGTTTAAATAAATCAGCCGCGCCGCGCGTTCGACCCGGTCGATTGGCACACTAGCCCGCATCTGGTAATAATAGTCTTTGCTGTGGCGAGCGGCATGGCCCTTGAGCAGGGCAATCAGCCGTTCAGGCGCATCGCGCACGTTACAGAATACATTTACCAACTCGGGGTTAATGTCGGTTAGGCGCGATCGCTCTGGCAATAGGTGAAAGAAAATAGCCCCACCTCCCAAAAACGGTTCGTGATACCGCTCAAAGCATTGGGGAAAGTAGGGATGATATTGGGAAATTAATCTCCCTTTGCCACCTGCCCATTTCAGAAATGGGCGCGGCGGAGTAGCATCAACAATAAGCTCGTGCAAGGCTGGATCTCGTACAATACCTGTAGCTAGGTCAGTTGCTGAGTCTGTACTAACATCGTACTAGCCCCAGATAGACATTAAGGATAGCGCTAGATTTCAGTCATGCAAGATTTTTTTAATAACATTTCGCGGTATCCCCGCTATTTCATCTCCTTCACGTTGGGCGTGCTGCTCACCCTTTTTCAGCCGTTTCGGCCCTTGTTTCAACGCCCATCAACGGCCATCCTGGCGAGCGTGCTATTGCTAGCGGCCTTTGCCTTCCTCACCTTTACCCTGCGCGCTATGCTGGGGTTGAACGCGGTGCAGCCCGCGCTGTATTGAGAAAAGCTGCATCAAGGGAAGAAGCATATGGCAACCGAACGGCGAGTCGCCCGCGTGTCTGAATTGATTAAGCGCGAAGTCAGCCAACTGCTGATGAGCGGTATCAAAGATGATCGGGTGCAAATAGGCATGGTCAGCGTGACGGATGTGGATGTATCCGGTGATTTGCAGCATGCCAAAATTTTTGTCAGCATCTATGGCACGGAGGACGAACGAGCCGCTACCATGCAGGGTCTGAAATCTGCAGCAGGCTATGTGCGTGGCGTCTTGGGTCAGCGGGTGCGCTTGCGTCGCACGCCAGAGGTGCTCTTTGTGGAAGATCGCTCACTGGAGCGAGGCACGCAAATGATCTCGCTGCTCAACCGCTTAAGCGAGGAGCGACAAGTGCGCGAAGCCCAGCAGGGCGATTCCCCAGAAGCACAGGAAGAGGATGATATTCTCGATGCAGATGTAGATGTAGATGCACTCGATGCAGATGCAGACCACATCTAGAGCAAGACATTTGAGAGCGCTGCATAGGAATCATGCAGGAGACTGAGGTCAAGGTTTGCGTTGTAAATCCGGCATCGCCCGGCATCGCTGCGCTGATTCAAGAGTTGGATGCCTACCTGTGGGCGCTGTATCCAGACGAGCCCTATCACTACCTGACGATCGCCGATTTGCAGCAGCCGCAGGTCACCTTTGTTGCGGCCTATCGTGGGCCGATCCCCATCGGTTGTGGCGCGTTAGTCCTTCAGCAGTCTGGGGCAGAGATCTATGGCGAAATCAAACGGATCTTTGTGAGCCCGCCGCATCGGGGACGCCGCATTGGTCGTCAACTAATGGCACTGCTAGAAGACCAAGCACGCCTACAGGGGCTATGCTTGCTAAAGCTCGAAACGGGGATCTACCAGCCTGAATCATTGCGGCTGTATGAGGCGATGGGCTATCAGACGTGCCGAGCCTTTGGCCACTACATCGACCATCCGCTCAGCGTGTTTATGGAAAAGCAGATTGGGCTGGGTTAACGTACATCAGTTGAGTGCCCAGAAGCGCCAAAATTGGAGCGCTATACATCCGACCCTAAACTCTGGCCCAATCAGACCTCTCTAACCACAACCCCACATTTATCGATAATTGATGGAATGCCGCTATGCTGCCCTCCTTTCGTCGCCTAACTCTGGCAGAAAAAGTTGCGCAGATGATCGTGGTGCGAGCATCGGGCCATTTATTTGACCAGCAGATTCGTTATCCCCAGTGGGAGGCTCCCACGGCCACGCTGCGCCGGTGGATTGAGCAGGTGGGGATTGGTGGAGTGATTGTGCTGGGAGGCAGTGCGGCAGAGCTGGCGCTGCGCACTGAGCAGATGCAGTCGTGGGCATCGATTCCGCTTTTGGTGGCGGCGGATGTGGAAGAGGGCGTTGGGCAGCGGTTTGCCGGGGGCACTTGGTTTCCGCCGCCGATGGCGCTGCAAGCTGTGTATGAGCGATCGCCCGATCAGGCATTGCAGTTAGCCGAGCAGATGGGCCGGGCGATCGCCCAAGAGGCTCTGGCCGTCGGGCTCAACTGGGTGCTTGCCCCCGTGGTGGATGTGAACAACAATGCCAATAATCCGGTGATCAATGTGCGCGCCTTTGGCGACACGCCTGACGTGGTGAGCGAGTTGGCCGCTGCATTTTTGCGGGGGGCGCAGCCGCATCCCGTCTTGACCTGCGCCAAGCATTTTCCGGGTCATGGGGATACTGCTACCGACTCACACCTGACCCTGCCGCTGGTGGCGCATTCTGCTCAACGCCTAGATGCAGTGGAACTGGTGCCGTTTCGGCGGGCGATCGCCGCTGGGGTCGATAGCGTGATGACGGCACACCTGCTGGTGTCCGCGTGGGATGCTGAGCACCCTGCGACCCTCTCACGCCGCTGCCTCACCGAAGAACTGCGCCAGAACCTCGGCTTTGACGGACTGGTGGTGACCGATGCCCTGGTGATGGGGGCGATCGCCCAGCAGTATAGCCCGACCGAATCAGCCCTGCGCGCCGTCGAAGCCGGAGCCGACATTCTGCTCATGCCGGCGGAGCCGGAGGCGGTGATTCAAGCCATTTGCGACGCTGTGCAGTCGGGGCGCATTGAGGAGGCTCGCATTGAAGCCTCGCTCGACCGCATCTGGCGCGCCAAGCAGCGCGTGCAGTCGCCCCATCTCACCCCTCAACTCACTCCCCAATCCACAAATTCGCAGGGCACCTCTCACGCCTGGGAGCAGATTGCCCCGCCCCGCCTTGACGCGGCTATGCTGACCGCGCAATTGGCTCAGCCCCAGGCGATCGCCACTGCAACCACCCTCTTGCAAGCGTCAATGACCGTTCGCACGCCATCACCGCTGCTTCGCTCCCGCGCTCCAGACTCCTCCAAGCAAACCGTCATTCTGGTAGACGACCTGCTCAACTGTCCGTTTTTGGGGCACGAAGCCCCGGCGATCGCCCGCCTGACTGCATTGGGCTATCGGCTGCACCTGGCAGATCAACAGTCTCCTGTCACCTGTGAGCCCCGACCCACGCTGCTGCAACTGTTCATTCGCGGCAATCCGTTTCGGGCTAGTTCGGGCCTCATTCGCCTCGCGCAAGACTGGGTGCGATCGCTCCACACTGCATCCCATTTAGATGCTGTCGTGATCTACGGCAGCCCCTATGTACTAGACGCGCTACAGCCGCATCTCTCGGCTGACATTCCCCTGATTTTCACCTATGGGCAAATGCACCAAGCCCAGGCGATCGCCCTCGATCAGCTGCTGACGCACTCGCCAGAGCCCCTCCCATCATCCGTTGATTTTGGATTTTAAGACGTACAGTGCAGCCCATGCCATAAGCGGGGTTGAGAGCGCGTTGGATGGGTTTCTGCCCCATGTATCGACGGTTTTCACCTCTCTACGCCCGCCTGTGTCTCTGGCAGAATAAACGTATTGATTGAGAGTTGACTGAGAGGATCTTGCCCATGACCGTTTCCCTAGAAAGCATATACGCTTGGTATCGCAGCACCATTCGCAACCCGAAGTACCGCTGGTGGATCATCGCAGGCACCGCCGCCTACATCCTCATGCCGTTCGACTTTCTACCCGACTTCATTCCAGTAATTGGTCAGTTAGATGATGCGCTGGTCATCACCCTGCTATTCTCAGAGCTATCCCAGATTTTGATTGCGCGTGTCAAAACACAGAAACCAGACGAGACCTCTGAATCAGATGCAAAAGCGCAGCCTGTAGATATCAAAGCTGTATCCATCGACTAATGTTTTTATCCTATGTCCGTGAGTCCCTTATCTATGAACTAGAGCGCCTATGAGCGCTCTTTTTTTTTGTCTATTGTCCAGGATCTACGATAAATTCTTCTATGACTAAGTAGAGCCAGCTGCGTTATTCGTGCGGGAAACTCTAATCAAGCGTATTCTAAGGGAGATAACGTTTCACTCTTCGCTATTTTAATGTCAAAGCCTGAAGACCAGACTCCATCACCGCCTCCCATTGCGCCCGATACAGATACGACGTTGGCGATCGGTGGCGGTGGCGTTGCCCTTCAAACGACGGCCCAAACTGACGAAAGCCAAGGGCAAACCGAGGATTTCGAATTTCTCTACACCCGCGACATTGAGTTTCGGCAAGAGACGCTGTATTTCATCGTGGTAGATCGCTTTCGGGATGGCGACCCGCGCAACAATGAAGGGCCTAATCCCGATCTGTATGACCCTGATCACCAAGACTGGTGGAAATATTGGGGGGGTGATCTTCAGGGCGTTATTGATAAGCTGGACTATCTCAAAGAGATGGGCGTGACCTCCGTATGGCTAACGCCCCTATTTGAGCAGGTAGAACGGCTGGTATTCGACAAGTACGCGGCGATCCACGGCTATTGGACGAAAGACTTTAAGCGCATTAACCCCCGCTACATCGCGCCAGAAGACAATCCTTCCTTATTTCAAACGGGGGAAACAGTATTTGATCGGCTGATTGCCGAATTGCACAAGCGCGGCATGAAGATCATCGTCGATATCGTGTGCAACCACAGCAGCCCAGATGCCGGGGGCGTTAAAGGTCGCCTGTTTGACGATGGCAACCTGATTGCCGACTTCAATGACGACGTGAACCACTGGTATCACCATTACGGCGGCGTGACGGATTGGGAAGACGAGTGGCAGGTGCAAAACTGCGAATTGGCGGGGCTTGCCACCTTCAATGAAAACAACACGAGCTATCGCAACTATATTAAGGCGGCGATTAAGCTCTGGCTCGACCGGGGCGTGGATGCCCTGCGGGTAGATACGATCAAGCATATGCCCATCTGGTTCTGGCAGGAATTTAACGCCGACATCCAAACCCATAAGCCCGATGTATTCATTTTTGGTGAGTGGATTTATAGCAGCGCTGATGATGCGCGGTCGGTAGATTTTGCCAACAACTCTGGGATGACGATTCTGGACTTTGGCCTGTGCATAGCCATTCGGCAAGGTTTAGCGTTGGGGGAAGGGTTTGAGGTCATTCAAGATACCTTTAACAAAGACCATCATTACGACAGCGCTACGGAGCTGGTGACCTTCATCGACAATCACGACATGCACCGCTTTCAGACGCTGAATTCCGACCCGGAGCTTCTGCGTCTGGCGGTGGTGTTGCTGATGACGGTGCGGGGCATTCCCTGCCTGTTTTATGGCACGGAGCAATATCTGCATGAAGATACCGATGGGGATGAGAACCCCTATGGCAACAACGACCCCTACAATCGACCCATGATGGAGCAGTGGGAGACGGATACGCCGATTTATCGGGCGATGCGGGTACTCTCTGGGCTGCGACGGCTGAATCCGGCGGTCTCTCTAGGCGGGCACTGGCAGAAGTATGTTTCGTCTGAGACCTATGCCTATATGCGGCGGTATCGCGACTCGCGCTGTATGGTCATCCTCAACTGCAGCAACGAGCCAATCGTGCTCGACGAGCTAGATACCGAGCTTCCGGATCGGGAGCATACCTGTGTGCTGACGCGGCGAAAATATGACGTGGTTGACGGCAAACTGCTCAAGCTAGAGTTGGAGCCCAAGGACGCCATTGTCATTAGCCATGTGGGTGAGCGGGTGCAGGGACAAATCATTGCGCGGGTGCAGCTGAATGGGCTGGCGACGGCACCGGGCGAACAGGTGGTGGTGGTGGGCGACTGCCCCGAGTTGGGCGGTTGGGATATCAACCAAGCCTATCCGTTGGAGTATGTGAATCCTAATAACTGGTTTGCTGAGATTCCGTTTAATGAAAGCGCAGGGCGGGCGATCGCCTACAAATATGCCGTCATCTATCCCGATGCCTCTGGGAATGTAACTCGGCTGCCTGCTTACGAAAATCTGGTGTGCCGTCGTTGGCTGTTGGCCACCGAGGGGGTAGTGAAGTGGCGCGATCGCTGGGCTCCGTAAGTTCTGGCGCTAGTCTTCTATGACCTTTCCTAAGTCTTCTCCTGGGCCTAATCCTGAACCGAGTCCTGAGCCGAGTTCTGACCCGCTCCTGCAACCGATTCTCGACTGGTTCCACACCCAGGGCTGGCTGCCGTTGGATTTTCAACAAGCGGCGTGGCAGGCGGTGCTAGACGGGCGCAGTGGCATGATTCAGGTGCCGACGGGCTCAGGCAAAACCTATGCGGCGGTGATGGGGGCGATCGCCCTGATGCT
>JBGTOF010000195.1:0-15821 GCA_041742695.1 Elainellales cyanobacterium
TACCTGGCGTTTAGCGCCATGCGTACGAGCGGGCACCGGCATGGGGCGTTTTTAGATGCGGCGGCTACGGCGGCCAAGTGCGCAATTTACATGACGTATCTCGAGCAGGATCAGAACCTGCGGATGACAGGCCATCTGCATCACATTGAGCCGAAGCGAGTCAAGGTGATTGTGGAAGAGGTGCGGCAAGCGCTCACCGAAGGCAAATTGCTGAAAATGCTGGGCTCCCAAGAGCCGCGCTATCTAATTCAGTTTCCCTATGTTTGGATGGAGCAGTTTCCCTGGCAGCCAGGGCGATCGCGCATTGCGGGCACTAGCCTGACGATGGATGAAAAGCGCCAAGTCGAGGAAAAGCTGCCCGATGGCATTCCCGATGCCCAGCTGATTACATCGATTCAGCTGATGGATATTATTGAATTTCTGCACGAGCGGTCTCAAGAAGAACTGCCGGGCGATCGCCACATGCCCATGAGCGAAGCCCTAGCAGAGCATATCAAGCGACGGCTAATCTATTCTAAAACCATCATCCGGGTCGATTCACCGTGGGGTGGCATGCCCTACTATGCGTTGATGCGAGCCTACTATGCGCCCGTCGAAGATGAAGAGCGCACCTATATCATGATTGAAGATACGGCCCGCTACTTCCGGCTGATGCGCGATTGGGCGAGCCGTGAACTGCATGCCGTCCGCATTTTAGAAGAATTGGACATTCCTCCCGATCAACTGGATGCGGCTCTCGAAGATCTGGATGAGGTGATTCGCGCCTGGGGCGATCGCTATCATAAAAAAGGCGGGAAACCCTTCGTGCTCCAAATGGCGGTGGGCTCTCGCGAAGACTAGCCCATGAGATTAATCAGGTCATGCCATCTACGTTTTGCCGCCGATTGTGGCTGGTTCGTCGTGGCGTTTTAGCCGCGCCATTGCTGTTGCTGTCTGCTTGTAGTATTGCAGCGTCACAGCCGTCACAGCAGACTTTGCTGGCATCGGCTGCGGCGCATGTCGCGCCTGTGCCTAGGGTAGAATACTTGCCCGAGTTTCCCTCATTCAACAGTCAGCCGCTTGATCACCAAATTCGTCTGTATACCAACTACCTGTGGGAGCATGGTCGCCCCGATGTGCTGATTGTGGGCAGTTCCCGATCGCTCCAAGGGGTTGACCCCAACGCGTTACAGCAGGCATTGGTTGAGCAGGGCTATCCTGAACTGCGAATTTATAACTTTAGCGTTAACGGAGCCACGGCTCAGGTGGTGGATTGGATGATGCGGCAGCTGCTAGAGCCGAGCCAGCTACCTCGATTAATCATTTGGGCAGATGGATCGCGCGCCTTTAACAGCGGCAAGCCTGATTTAACCTATCAGAGGATTGTGGGATCAGCGGGATACCAGCGATTGGCCGCGGGCGATCGCCCCATTGCCCAGCGCCCCGCCCCTGCAGAGTCTCCGCCCACCGTTTTGACCCAGATCGATGCCGACGCCTGCACCGATTTACAAGCCTGGCTGCCATTTCTGCAACGCGAGGGGCAGTGTCTGCCTGCCTCAGCGCAGGCTCCCCCGGCTGTAGCCGCAGAACCGATTCAGGCGGGGTATGCCGCATTTAGCACCAATCTGGATCAAAAGGGATTTCAGCCCGTGGGGCAAACCTACAATCCTGTCACCTATTACCGGCAGTTTCCGCGAGTGCCGGGTCAGTTTGACGACAACTATGTGCCATTTCGCCTGAGCGGCAGCCAAGAAATAGCCACCCGTGCTCTGGCAAACTATGCTCGGGGCTATCAGATTCCGCTGGTGTTCGTTAATCTGCCCCTTAATCGCGACTATCTCGATAGTTTTCGACTCACGCGCGAGCGCCAGTTTCAGCAGCACATGCAACGGCTGGGGGGGCTCTATGGCTTTTTAGCGCTAGATCTGACCCAACAGTGGGGCAGTCAACATAGCTATTTTGCTGACCCTAGCCACTTAAACCAGACTGGAGCGCGCGCCGTGGCGAACTATCTGGCGACTCATCCTAATATTGACTGGGAGCGGCTCGCTCAGCGCTATCGGTAAGGTGCTCAGAAAGCGTTTATGCTTGACAATGGCCACTATCTTGCGGCTACAACAGGTCACTAGGGACACGCTAGAGTATGGGCATGCGGGGATATGTGTTGCTGGCTCCGGCCAAGATTAATTTGTATTTAGAAATTCTGGGCGATCGCCCGGATGGCTATCACGAAATGGCCATGGTGTTGCAAAGCGTGGCCTTAGCGGATCGGGTCGAGGTGCGCGCTAATGGAGCCGAGCGGTTTCAGGTGTCATGCAACCATCCCCAAGTGCCCAGCGACCCGAGCAATTTGGCCTATCGCGCAGCGATGCTGCTGGCCCAGGCGTTTCCAGAGCCCTTCTATCAATTTGGCGGCGCTCACATCACCATCGATAAGCAAATCCCCGTGGGGGCGGGGCTGGCGGGGGGCTCTGCCAATGCGGCCGCTGTGTTAGTGGGGCTAGATTTAATGTGGAACCTAGGGCTGACGCAGTCAGAGCTGCAAGACTTGGGCGCACAGTTGGGGTCAGATATTCCCTTTTGTGTGTCGGGTGGAACGGCGATCGCCACCGGGCGAGGCGAACAGCTAGCGCCGCTGCCTGATCTAGATCACCTGCATGTGCTGCTGGCAAAATATCGCAGCCTATCGGTTTCGACCCCCTGGGCTTACCAAACCTATCGCCAGCAGTTTGGCGACAGCTACATCCGAGAGGGCGATCGCCTGCAGCAGCGCCGCAGTGCGATTCACGCTGGCCCAATGATGGGGGCGATCGCCAGCCGTGATGGCCGGGCAATGGGCAGCCTGCTGCGCAACGACTTAGAAAAAGTCGTGCTGCCTGCTCCCGACTATGCCAAAGTCGCTGCGTTGAAGCAGGCGCTGCTAGAGCAGGACAGCCTGGGGGTGATGATGTCTGGCTCTGGCCCCACCGTGTTTGCCCTGGCAGACTCGGCAGACCAGGCCATGCATCTTAAACAGGCCATTCAACAGCAGCTGGCTGATCCCGATTTAGACCTCTGGGTGACGCGATTTTGTGCGAGCGGCATCCAGCTCAGTGAGTCGCTCTGAGCGCAAAACCTGCCGCGCGAGGCTTCACCGTTTTTGCTGAAGGGTGATAGCGTGAAGGAAATACCCAACCGATCAGGTTCTCTCTTACAGGTTTACGTAACCCTTATGGTGAATCCTAACTCTACCCCCGGTACAGAGGTCACCCCCACGGCATCTCAAGCCGCCGCGACCGATAATAATGCACCCACCCCTCTCCGCTGTTTAATCGGGTCTGCCATTTCTGGGGCGATCGCCGTTGCGGCGTATGCCATGACCCTTTCGATTCATGCCACCTTTGTCGCTAAACCGTTGGTGTCAGACAATGTGTTGGCGCTGCGGCTGTCTGTGCTGGTGCGCACGTTGGTGACTGGGATTAGCGCACTGGCCACCTTTTCCTTTGCGATCGCCGCTCTCGGCCTCGTGGGGTTGGCAATCCAACTGCTGATCCAAGGCCCGTCGGCGGCTAAATCGGCGGATACGTCCACTCTCGACTCTAGTCAGCCTGACAAGCCTCTCTAGAGCGATCGCTCCCCTCTCTCCTCTTTTCCCCCTTCATGACTGTAGGCATCTGGGTGCTGGGCGACCAGCTTAATCATCAGCAATCTGCACTACAACCCTGCGCTGATGAGCGGGCTAACACGCCTGTGATTTTGATTGAGTCGCGGCAGTGGGTGCAGCAGCGTCCCTACCACCGCCAGAAGCTGGTGCTGGTGTGGTCTGCCATGCGCCACTTTGCCAAGGAGCTGCAAGACGCAGGCTGGCCCGTGACCTATGAGATTGCAGAAGACTTTGCTACGCCCCTGCGGTCATGGGTAAAGGCGCACGGCATTACAGAACTGCGGGTGATGCAGCCGAGCGATCGCCCATTTATATCCCTGATCCAGTCGTTAGACTTGCCGTGCAAGCTGACCTTGCTGCCCAACAATCACTTTCTCTGGTCTAGTGCCGATTTTGAGCAATGGGCCTCTGGCCGCAAAACCCTACTCATGGAATATTTCTATCGTGAGGGGCGAAAGCAGTTTGATGTGCTGATGGAGGGCAAGCAGCCCGCTGGGGGGCAGTGGAATTTTGATAAAGACAACCGCAAGCCGCCCAAGGGCAAGCTCGACACCCCGTCTCCCCTCTGGTTTCAGCCCGACGCTATCACTCGAGATGTAATGGAGTGGGTTGGGCAAGGCAATTTTTCGACCTATGGAGAGCTGGATTCGTTTCACTGGGGCGTGAAGCGATCGCACGCCCTCCAAGTGCTTGACCACTTCGTTAAAACCCGCCTGCCGACCTTTGGCCCCTATCAAGACGCCATGGTGACTGGTGAAGACACGCTATGGCATGCGCTGCTGTCGCCTTACCTGAACTTGGGCCTGCTGCATCCCATGGAAGTGATTGAAGCCGTTGAACACGCCTGCTATGCCTACGAGCTTGATCTCAGCAGCGTTGAGGGCTTCATTCGGCAGGTGCTGGGCTGGCGCGAATATATGTATGGGCTATACCACCACGTCGATGACGACTACCCCCAGCGCAACTTCTTTGACCACCAACAGCCCTTGCCGCCCTTTTTCTGGGACGCCAGCCAGGCCGAGATGAACTGCCTCCACCAAGTACTTAGCCAAGTCGAACGCACCAGCTATGCCCACCACATCCAGCGGCTGATGATTCTCGCCAACTTTGCCCTCATCGCTGGGCTCAACCCCCAGGAGGTCAAGAGTTGGTTTCACGCCGCCTTTATCGACGCCTATGACTGGGTGATGCAGCCCAACGTGATCGGCATGGGGCTCTTTGCCGATGGCGGCATTCTCGCCTCTAAGCCCTATGCGGCCTCGGCCAACTACATCAAGCGCATGAGCGACTACTGCAAAGGCTGCCGCTACAAACCCGATCAGCGCACGGGCGACGACGCCTGCCCCTTCAATTTTTTCTATTGGGATTTTCTCGACCGCCACCGCAGTGCGCTGAGCCAGCAGGGACGAATGAGTTTCATCCTCAAAAACTTGGACAAAATGGCTTCAGAAGAGCTAGCTGAAATTCGCCAGCGGGCCCAATCGTGGCATCGTCAATGGCAGGCTTAGCCCGTCTCGTCTCAGTTCTTTGATCCACCAGCGGTTGGGTTAGCGGTAACCGTCTCAGGATTTAATGAAGCGTGTGCGGTTGTGCGATCGCAGAAACAACGCCAATCCGCACTGCTAGCCTACTAGCAGGTTTTCCTCAGGATAGTTCACTGATGAGGGGTCAGAATCTCCCACAATTGCCGACATCAGCATCAGCACGCCAACCCGCCCCACATACATGGTTCCAATCAAAATCAGCTTTGAGGTGGTTGAGACGCTAGCGGTGATGCCGGTTGATAACCCCACCGTTGCAAAGGCAGACACCGTCTCAAACAAAATTTTGATGAAGTCAAGCTCTGGGTCGCTAATCGAAATGAAGATAGTGCTGATCACCACGGCAGTAATTGAGCCAAATACTACACCTACAGCTTTGAGTATGAGCTGCGTTGGGATTTCGCGTCGATAGCACAGCACTTCTTCTTTGCCTTGCAGAACAGCCTTGGTTGTGCTGAAGAGAACCCGCACGGTCGTTGTTTTTAGCCCACCCCCCGTGCTGCCAGGGCTGGCTCCTACAAACATAAAGGCAATGGTGAGGAATAGCCCTGCCGTGGTCATCTGCCCATAGTCGATTGAGTTAAACCCAGCTGTTCGCGGTATGACGGACAAAAACCACGCCATTAGCAGTTGCCCGCCAAAATTGGCAGAGCCAAGAGTGTTGGGGTTGTGATACTCCACAAGAAAAAAGGCCAGCGTGCCAAACACCAGCAAGGCAATTGTAGTGCTGACGACGATCTTAAAATTAAGCGGAAAAACGATGCATTCGATGCAACCTGTAAGGCGATCGCGCATCCACATATACAGCTCCATAATCACCTGATAGCCAATGCCGCCCATGATCACCAACAGGGGAATCACAATATTCATCGGCAATGAGGTAGCATAGCCCACCATGCTGTCAGAGAAGAGCGAAAACCCGGCATTGTTGAACGCGCTGATGCTGTGAAACACACCAAACCAGATAGCTTGATCAAGCCCTACTCGAGGAATGAACAGAGCCGTCAACGCAAATGCTCCAGACAGTTCAAAAATCAGCGTCATCGCAATAATAGATTGCACCAAAGACACGACTCCTGACATCCCCTTCGTGTCGAGCGACTGCTGCAGGGCAATCTTGTCCCGCAGGCCAAACCTCCGCCCTAGCAGCAGCAACAAAAACGTGGTGGCCGTCATATAACCTAGCCCACCCACCTGAATTAGCGCCAAAATTACTAACTGTCCCCAAAAGGTGAAATAGGAGCCCGTGTCTACCACAATTAACCCCGTGACACAGACAGCAGATGTGGCTGTAAACAGGGATGTGACCAAGCCGCCCCAGCTGCCATCACTGTGGGCAAAGGGCAGCAGCAGCAGCAGCGTGCCTACTGCTATCACGGCCAAAAAACCCAGGCAAATCGTCCGAGAAACGGTCATAACGCGCTTAGCTCAACCATAGATGTGTGTTGGCAGTTTGACTCATCGGTGCTTCACAACCCAATCGGGCTGCTATAACGGGGTGAGATAGAGGCGAGGGATCTGTAGGTGGGAGACTTCACAGACTCCCGTAGAACAGATTTTGTAGAAGGTCTATATTGATCAGGATTCTAAAGGTTAAAACGGTGGGTTGTGTAAGCAGAACTTGTACCCCCTGAAATCTTTACGTCAAAATCCTTGATTGTTTGTTTGGAAAGGCGTTCCAGAACTTGGCCCTAGGCTCCTAGAAAATACTGGGAAGAACGGCTCAAACAGATGAGCCTAGATGCGGTTAAACCTAGAGCAACTAAGAGGCTTTAGTCACTTGGGCCCTGCACAAGATCGGGTCAGCCAGTATTCTGGAGGGCATGGCCCTTGTGGCTGTAATCCTAACTCCCTTTATTTGAGACTTAGCCCACGCAATGACAGTTTCGCTACAGGAAAAAATCCGGCAGTTTTACGACCAGTCTTCAACCCTGTGGGAAGACATTTGGGGTGAGCACATGCACCATGGCTATTATGGTGCCGATGGCTCCCAGAAGAAAGAGCGCCGCCAAGCTCAGATTGATCTGATTGATGAGTTTTTGGCTTGGGGTGGTGTCGAGCAGGCTAATGAAATTTTGGATGTGGGCTGCGGCATTGGCGGTAGTTCGCTGTATCTGGCGGAGCGGTTTGGAGCGACGGTGACGGGCATTACACTGAGTCCGGTGCAAGCAAATCGTGCGACCGAACGCGCTGAGGCGGCTGGGGTGTCGGCGCAGTTTTTAGTAGCCGATGCATTACAGATGCCGTTTGACGATGCATCGTTTGACCTAGTTTGGACGCTGGAAAGCGGTGAACATATGCCTGACAAGCGCCAGTTTCTCAGCGAATGCCATCGCGTGCTGAAGCCGGGGGGCTTGCTGTTGATGGCGACTTGGTGTCACCGTCCCACCCCGCCAGATAACCCCCTCACTGCTGATGAGCAAGCGCTCTTAGACAAGATTTATCGTGTCTATTGTCTGCCGTTTGTGGTGTCGCTCCCTGAGTATGAGGCGATCGCCCAATCCCTCAATTTTCAGCAGCTGCGCACCGCTGACTGGTCAGCGGCGGTAGCCCCCTTCTGGGATGTGGTGATTGGCTCAGCGTTTACCCCCCAGGCGGTGGTGGGGCTGCTGCGAGCGGGCAAAACCACCATTCACGCGGCCCTATCTCTAGGATTAATGCAGCGCGGCTATCGCACTGGTTTAGTGCGGTTTGGGCTGCTCTGCGGCCAAAAATCATCCTGATAGGGCTGGTTTTGCAGGGACTCTGGCCTGGTAGGTTGAGACGGAGATGGTCTTCTGGTACCGTTTGGGAACCTTGACGCAGCCCAATGCTCCTACCACCCTGTCTCCCGTAACTTTTCCTGGCTGTGTCGTCAGGGTCTCTGATTTACCTGTGATTGCAACGGATAGGTTGATGAGGACAATGATTGATGTGAACCCCGAGGGGTTCACATCAATAAACACTCAAACCAGCGCGTTAAGCGCTATATCTTTTGTCACGATTAGATTTTTGTCACGCTTGGATTGATGTAACCCTTCATGAGCCGGATGGATTCGACTGAAACACCCTCTGCTTCTAGCAACCTGCCGAACCCGAGGATGCGCTGGGTCAGCAAGCACCTGCCCTGGCTCTACTCTTTTTGGAAGTTTTCGCGACCGCACACCATTATTGGCACCACTTTGAGCGTGTTGGGCTTGTTTTGGATGGCCTGGTCATTGGGCGATCGCACCGTTCCTCCACCCTTGGGGCTGACGCTGCCCGCTCTGCTGGCTTGCCTTGGCGGCAACGTCTATATCGTGGGGCTAAACCAGCTCGAAGATGTGGCCATCGACCGCATCAATAAGCCCCATCTGCCCCTAGCTGCGGAGGAATATTCGCGGCGACAAGCCCAGACTATCGTGGCGATCGCCCTGCTGATTGCGCTCGTGCTCTCGATTACCCAGGGGCCCTACCTGACGGCGACGGTATGGATCAGCGTGCTGATTGGTACGGCCTATTCTCTGCCGCCTATCCGCCTTAAGCGATTCCCCGTGTGGGCATCGCTGTGCATTTTTACGGTGCGGGGCGTGATCGTAAATCTGGGGCTGTTTCTCCACTTTCAGCAGCGGCTGGGCGACCCGGCCCGCATTTCGGCCCCGGTGTGGGCGCTGATGCTGTTTGTGCTGGTGTTCACCTTTGCGATCGCCATTTTTAAGGACATCCCAGATCTGGAGGGCGATCGCCGTTACCATATTCGAACCTTTACGCTGCGTCTGGGGGCACGCGCCGTCTTTAACCTGGCCCGATGGGTGCTCACGGCCTGCTATCTGGGGATGATACTTGCGGCGCTGGTGCTGCCCCAGGTCAATACTATTGTGCTAGTGCTCTCTCAAGGGCTGGCGCTGGCGGCGGTGTGGTTGCAAAGCCGCAGCGTCGATCTGCAAGATAGAGGAGCGATCGCTCGCTTCTACCAATTCATCTGGAAGCTCTTTTTTCTAGAATACTTGCTCTTTCCCCTGGCGTGCTGGCTAGGGAGTTGAGGAGCAGGCCAGGAAAAAGCGATCGCGACGGCGGGGAAGGGTCTGTCTTTCTGCTGTTTGTTTATGGACGCTCTATGCCCCGGGTCGCGTTTGGTTTAGCCCCCTTCATGTCTTGATCATCCTCATGCCCTCTCCCGACATTGCAATCATCGGCGCTGGTCTGACGGGGCTGCTGTGTGGCCGCCTGCTGCTGCAGGCGGGGTACTCAGTGGTGTTAGTAGAAAAATCTCGAGGATTGGGGGGGCGGGTAGCCACGCGGCGGCTTGCGGGCACCTGTGCAGATCACGGGGCGCGGTTCTTTGAGGTGCAGGGGCCGCTAACCCAGCAATGGCTAGCGACTCTGCTAACGCGAGGCATTGTGCAGCCTTGGATCGGCACTCCCTATGACCTCGTTGAGGGAACGCTGCGGCCTAGCTTAAATTGCCCCGCTCGCTATGGGGCACCCGACGGCATGACGGCGATCGCCAAAGAGTTGAGCCAGGGGTTAGAAATCTACCGAGGCCAGCGAGCCGCCACGCTGCGGCCAGAGGCCGGACTTTGGCAGATTGATCTAGAGGCGATCGCCCCCTCCGCATCCTCTAATCCTGTGCTCACGGCGTCGGCTTTAGCCCTGACCATTCCCACGCCGCAAGCCATAGACCTGCTGCATCCCCTGAGGGCGGAAGGGATGCCTGCCTCACTGTTAACCGCGCTGCAAGCGGTGGACTATGCCCCCTGCATCACGGCGATCGCCGCCTACGACGTTAACGATTACCCAAGGGCCGCCCAGCTTCCGTGGGCGAGTGTGAGGGTGGCACCGCCTAGCGATCTGGCATGGATTAGTCTAGAACACACAAAACGGCTGGAATCTGAGATTCCAGCCGTCATTGTGCAAAGCAGTGCCGCGTTTGCCGAGGCCTATTTAGAGGCGACTGATTGGAAAGCGATTGGACAACACTTGCTGCACCAGGCGGCGCAACAGCTAGGGCCAGAGGGAAACCCCATCAGCTGGCTGGAGGATGCCAATGAGGTGCAAATGCATCGCTGGCGTCATGCGCTCGTGCGATCGCCCCTCAAGACTGCACCGCTGGCCTCGGTCTTGCCGTTGCCGCTGGCCTGCGGCGGCGACTGGCTCTGGGGGCAGGGCATCGAAGCCGCACTAAGGGCTGGATTAGACCTTGCAGACACTGTGGATCAACAGTTGCGCCAAGTGGGAGTGCCGGCCGCAGCTACCGTGCTGGGCTGTGACTCTTCAGGGTCATGATGTCTCAGAGGACTGTTGAGGGTTGAGCGGCGTCAAAGCCCAATCAGCAAGTTTCTGAGCTTCTAGTCTAGCGAGCCCCTTACCTGCCCTTGTTGCCCCTGCAGCACCCGCTTAATCCGCCGCGCCTTCATTGTTGCTGTTGTTTTCCTGCTCGTCGTCTCCTTGAGCACCCATTCCACCCGGACGTCCTCTACGGAACCCGCCCCGGCCGGTGCTGCTGCGCTTACGAAACTTGCGGGCATACTCTAAATTGCGGAGTGCTTTTTCTTTCTTCAGGTTGCGGCGTTTAGCCATTCTTGACCTCGTCGGTAAGGGTGTATCATTGCGCGAAAAATAGTCGCAAAACAGAAATCATATCACTAAACCTTATGCTAACAGAGTAGCGCTAGTGCCATCTATGACCCACTTGCCCCATGCCCCCTCCTCGTCGGTTCCTGTGGCATCCCCTGCGCAAGCCCGGCAAACCCGGTTGCAGTTTGCCACGGCTGACGACCATCTCTCCTACGAATTGGGTAAAGCCGTGCAGGCCTTGCCGCCGCTATACCTGCGGTTGCTGGCAGGCAGCCTGACGGCAGTGGTGGTGAGCACGATCGCCTGGGCAGCCTTGAGCAAAATTGATGAAGTGGCGATCGCCCCGGGTGAGTTAGCGGTGAATCAACAGGTGAGACCCGTGCAAGCGCTAAGTGCGGGCACAATTCGACGGGTGCTGGTGCAAGAGGGCGATCGCGTGCAGCAGGGCGATTTACTGATTGAGCAAGATGCCACTGTGTCTCAAGCGGGCATTGAACGATTGGCGGAAACTGCAACGCTGATTCGTGGAGATATTGCCCGGTTAGAGGCCGAGCGAAACGGCACAGATGTGGTGGATAATGCGCTGCAATCGCAATTGCTGGCAGCACGGCAGCAAGAATTTAGCACCCGACAAACCGCTGCGCTGACTGAAGTAGAGCGTCAGGGTGCGGCGATTGCCGAAGCCCAAGCCCGGCTCACGCGGCTGCAAGAAAACTTGGCAAGTGCCCGGTTGGCGTTAGACACTGCAGAACAACGGGAGCAGGGCTTGCGATCGCTCGCCGACCCTGCCACTGGAGCCATCCCCCGGTTTGATTATCTCGAAGCGCGCGATCGCCTCAACCAGGCGCAAGATCAGGTCGCCTCGCTTGAGCAAGACATCGCGGCCCAGCAGCAGGCCATCCGCCAAGTAGAAAGCGCCTACGCTATCGCCCAAGAAGCTGCCAATCGCCTTAGCTCTGAGCGGCAAGCAGAAATCTTAACCCAGCTGAACCAGCGTCGAGAAGAGTTGACGAACATTGACGGGCAACTGGCGCAGGCCACCACTCAGCAAAATCAAGATAGCCTGCGGGCCCCTATCGATGGCGTTGTCTATAACCTACAAGTCAGTGCTGCTGAGGGCACCCTGCAACCGGGCAAAGAATTGCTGACAATTTTGCCCGATGACGGCGGCTTAATTTTAGAAGCCAAGGTGCGGAATCGTGACATTGGGTTTGTCGCGCCGGGAATGCGCGCCAAGGTAAAGCTTGCGGCCTTTCCCTTTCAAGAATTTGGCACGCTAGAGGGCGAAGTGATGCAGATTAGCCCGAGTGCGATCGCCGATCGAGACTTGGGGCCGGTTTATATTGCTCGTGTGCGGCTGGCGCAGTCGAACGTGGTCGTCTATGGACAAGAAGTCGCCCTGCTACCCGGGATGATAGGCACGGCAGAACTGGTGACGCGCCAGCGCTCGATTCTCACATTCCTACTCGAACCCGTAAGCCGACGGTTTAACGAAGCATTTCAAACGCGCTGAGAAACTAGAGTTATTCAACGCTGGTTTGAAAGGTAAATTGAATTGGGGGCTGTGCAATACCGAATAAAACTATTATCAATTTTTTGGGCGAAGCGTAATCAACATCACTATGTGTAACTATGTGTTGAGCTAAACCGGTGAGGCTAACCGCCAACGCTATAATCTGACTCTGAAGGTTGTCTTAGCGGCTCTGCGATCGCCTCTGTGCATGGCCAATCCTTTTCAAGAAAATCAGGATCTATTCCATCCATATAAGGGAGAATAGGCGCTCGTAGTAGAAGAGAACTGGAGCAGATCTGTGGATACGTTGCGAAAACCGCTGCTGTTTCTGGCGATTGCCCTGATTACCATTATTGTCATGGTGGAAATGGGTACTGCAGCCATCCTCCAGCATACTCCCGGCTTAGTTTCGGTTGCAGATGCACCGACTCCTGGATACGGCATTCCCTCCCTTGCCATTCTGGATGCATTGGTATGGTTTACAACGCTGCTCATCGCAATGCCGCTATTTATTACCCATCGACTTCAAGGCAGAATTCAGGGCATTGCAACTCTAATTTTTAGCATCATCCTTCTACTTCTAGCCATTCGACTCATTTTTACAACGTTGATTGCGCTCACCATCATGGTGACACTGCTGGTTTCTCCTATATTTGGCACAGCCGCATACTTTGCACTCTATCGCTCCTTTAACCTCACTGATGCATCTATTGTGCTGAGTATGCTTATGGTTCTAAAACTGCTGTTTGCTGGTTGCTTGCTAATGGCTCAGCAGCGTTTTTTGCAAAACAATGGGCTAGTGTTGATTATTCTCACCACACTCATCGCAACATTAATTGTTAGCTTTTTGCATGGGATGGTTCTCCCATTTCTAATCAGTATTACTGATGCGATCGCCGGACTGATCGTTCTTATCCTTGCAGTCATCTGGCTCCTCATTTTTGTAATCGGGTCACTTGGATCAATTTTAAAAGTGGTGACCGGATCTGCAGCGGCGATCGCCCGCTAGGGTCTATTTTATCTCAGCTTACATTTAACCCCAATGCTGAATCAAAACACACCCGCCAGAATCAAGACTGCGAGAACCACAAAAATAGCACCGATAACTACCTCTGATACTCTAATCTCAGTTTCGGACGCGGGTCGCACAATCTTAACTAACCCCCATCCAAATATGCCATCAAGGATTAGCACGAGTCCAATCACTAAACCAAATATCGCTAAACCAGGAGTCATATACATCTCCTCCATAATTGCTAAAAGGAATGGTTCCAATGAATAGTCTTCTGACAGATTGGCGGACTGCTATTGGGTTCAAAATTGCTGTCAGGCATAATCCCATCAAAGAGGCTATTTCTTATCTTAATTTTAGTTTGAGAGCATCGTGCATTGGTGGATATTGCCGTATTTTTTCTTGAACAAAGAACTGAGTTGACGCTCAAATTCTATGTTTTTATCTTAAGGGCACCTCGATTAATTCAAATTTATTGAGAATAAGCCAAATTATTGAGAATCGCCTACGAGACTCCAAGAGTTTCAGCTATCGGTAAATCTATTTTTCGAGGTGCCCTTAATAAAATCGATATCAGAATCTCACAACTGAGGACAAAATATAGGCTGGTTCAGCATAGGAAAAGTCAACATCCCGCGATTCATACAAATCAATCAAGCAGGAGGAAATCTATGAGCCGCACTAAGATCTTGATTATTGGCTTGATTGTGCTTTCTTTTCTCTTTGCCGTAACATTGCGATTGGGGCATGTGAACAGACAATCGCAGCCCGAAGAGCCACAGAGCTATGCAGAAGCAGGCAGTTTTCCTGGCTGGTCTGAAGGAATTGCAGGGCTGTTGGCTCCACTCAGTCCCAAAGTACAACTAAAGCGTGGCACCAATACCTATCAAACCGGTGATTCATTAACCGTAAGTTCTGGGGCAGGATCTGGCATAGTACTCACAGTGTCACCGAGCGATCGCCCCTTTCGCATCGCCACCTTTGAGCGTCAATCTGGGCAATTGCGGTTGCTATATCAAGATGGAACCGACGAAGCGGAAAGCCTCAATCTAGATGAGCAGTCGATTGACCTTCCCCACAGAACTCGGGGCGATCGCGCCTCACTCGTTGCACTGAAACAAGGAGGAATGCTACAGATCGTCTGTGAAGGAAGTGTGCAATGCCACTTGGTCTTACAATGACATAAACTTAATTTAGCTATGTGAGATTGAAAGTGGTGACAGTGTCGAAGTAATGATTTTGGGAATTACTGAGTGCAGCCCATTTCCCACAAAAAACCACCTGATTTAAATCATTAGAAACTACGGAGTTAGAAGAGGTCTTGACAGCTCAATTGCCGAAATCCTCAGAGCGCCACACAAAGCGCATAAGTCCTAACCTCTCTACAAACGTATTACCCATGAAAATACCGATTTCATGGATTGACGAGTAGATCTCGATA
Source organism: Elainellales cyanobacterium (assembly GCA_041742695.1). GTDB lineage: Bacteria > Cyanobacteriota > Cyanobacteriia > Elainellales > Elainellaceae > Kaiparowitsia. Next base: position 14,665 of record JBGTOF010000195.1, read on the forward strand.
GCGCCAGTAGCATGATACGTATGCCACTGACGATATTGATCCCGAGCAACCTACGTTAACCGTTATTTGAGAATTCCTTAGGACTACTGTGCCGCTAGATGGGCTGATACTGTGTACATGTTGCTCCGAGGCCCCTCGAACGCTTTCACTAATTTGGTAGATCAGTCCTGCATTTTCAATAGCTTTTTTGGCGTCATCTAAAGGTTGATTTACAATATTATCTGGTACTTCTACTGATTCTCCGGCAACAGCTAGCTTTACCTCAGTGCCTAGCGCGACTGTTTCACCGCTGGCGATCGCTTGCTCTACCACCAAGCCCGGCGTGATATCCAATGTGGCGCGTGGGGTTGACTGAGCTGTGAGGGAACAGTCCGTCAGAATTTGCTGCGCGGATTCGAAGGTTGGGTTGCCGGTTTGCACGTCAGGAACCTGCACTTGGGTGGAGTCTTCGACTACGAACAGCTGCACGGTGCTTCTGGGTTCTACAGCTTGTCCAGGCTCTGGGCTTTGCCCTGCGACCATGCCCGGCTCGATGGTGCTGAGCCCAGTGTCTCCGGTGGGATCGCAGATGACGACATCCTGGGGCGAATTTTGCACATTTAGGCGTTGACTCTCTAGCTGCTGCTGAACGCTGGTGAGCGATCGCCCCTTATAGTCCGCAACCAATTCTCCAGCAACGAATAGTTCAACCTCGGTTCCTAGCGCGACTGTTTCACCGCTGGCGATCGCCTGCTCTACCACCAAGCCCGGTGTGATATCCAACGTGGCGCGGGGGGTTGTCTGGGCTGTGAGTGAACAGTCTGCCAGAATTTGCTGCGCGGTTTCAAAGGCTGGATTGCCGGTTTGCACATCGGGGACCTGCACTTGGGTGGAGTCCTCGACCACCAGCAATTGCACGGTGCTTCTGGGTTCTACCGCTTTTCCAGGCTCTGGGCTTTGCCCTGCAACCATGCCCGGCTCTATGGTGCTGAGTCCAGTTTCTCCGGTAGGGTCGCAGATGACGACATCCTGGGGCGAATTTTGTCCGACGAGGCGTTGACTCTCTAGCTGCTGCTGAACGCTGGTGAGCGATCGCCCCGTATAGTCCGCTAGGACTGGATCTTTGGGACGAAGGATAATCCAGGCGATGACCCCACCCACTCCAACCACTACCGCCA
>JBGTOF010000318.1:0-1895 GCA_041742695.1 Elainellales cyanobacterium
TATATTTCGGCTATTTTGGCACTGTTGGGTCTATTTCCTGTAATCAGTGGCATTTTTCAAACGCTGCCGCAGCCAGTGTTAGGAGGCGCCACGATCATTATGTTTGGCTCGATTGTGGTTGCTGGGATGCGGATTCTGCAGTCGGTTGAGCTAGATCGTCGAGCGCTGATTATTGTGGGCACCTCTTTGGCAATGGGATTGGGCGTGACGTACACCCCAGAGATTCTAGATAATGTGCCTCCGGTGCTTAGGAGTTTGTTGTCGTCAGGAATTTCGGCAGGTGGTTTGACCGCTATTGTACTTAACCTGCTGTTGCCGCGTGACCAAAGCTTTGTTGAAGCCAGCGTGGCTTCGGACCTAGAGGTAGACTCAGAGACCGAGAGTGCTGTCAACTGAGAAGTTCAATCACCTGACATACACATGAATGTTAGTTTGTGGTTATACCTAGTGCTTGTTTGTCTCTCATTAGAAGAACTCGCCGGTATCGTTGAGAAACTTTGAAAATTTGGATGATGGTTGGTAGGTAATGTCTGTAAACCATCATCAGGGTCTGAGGCTTTGACTGTTATTGGGCTGCAAATATTGGGGTGCAAATTTTTTGTGAACTTCCTTGTGATGCAGCGAAGCTGAGGGTTGGGTCGTTAAGCTATTGCGTGATGATTTAGGGACTATTGTCTAGTATGGAAAGCCTAAAGGTTATTGTTATTGGTGCTGGGATGGGTGGGCTGTCTACAGGCATCGCAATGCGGCAGGCGGGGTATGAGGTCGAGATCTATGACCGCGTGCGAGAGCTTCGTCCGGCTGGGGCAGGAATTTCTCTCTGGTCAAATGGTGTTAAGGTGCTGAATCGCTTAGGGCTAGGTAAGGAAATTGCCAGCATTGGCGGTGAAATGAACAGCATGGCCTACTACGGCAAGACTGGAGAAACTCTGACAGAATTTAGTCTGAAAAGTTTAATTGATACCGTTGGTCAGTGCCCCTATCCTGTAGCGCGGACAGATTTGCAGGGAATGCTACTGGACGTTTTTGGTGCTGATCAAGTGCAGTTAAATTCTAAATGCGTGGCAGTGGAGCAGGATGCCGACAGCGTAACGGCAATTTTTGAAGATGGCCGTAAAGCCACGGCAGATGTGCTAGTAGCGGCAGATGGTACCCATTCGTTTATTCGTAGCTATGTGCTGGGACATCCGACAGAGCGTCGCTATGTGGGCTATGTCAACTGGAATGGGTTGGTGCCTGCGAGCGATGCACTGGCACCAAAGGATAGCTGGGTGATTTATGTGGGTGATCATCAGCGGGCGTCGATGATGCCTGTGGGAGACGATCGCTTTTATTTCTTTTTTGATGTGCCGCTGCCGAAGGGCACCCAGAGTAACCCTGAAACCTATCGGGAAGAGTTGTCTGGCTATTTCAAGGACTGGGCAGATCCAGTGCAAACGTTAATCCAAACGCTCGATCCGCTGAAGACGAATCGGGTAGAGATTCACGACATTGAGCCGCTGACGGTTTTGACGAAGGGGCGAGAAGCGCGGTTGGGAGATGCAGCCCATAGCACTGCACCGGATTTAGGGCAAGGCGGCTGCCAGGCGATGGAAGATGCGCTAGTGCTGGCAACTTATCTGCAAACGACGAACGTTAGCGTGGAGGATGCGCTGAATCGCTATGCGGATGCTCGTCGCGATCGGGTGGCGGATGTGATTAATCGAGCGCGCAAGCGGTCGAATGTGACCCATGGTAAAGATCCTGCTAAAACTCAGAGTTGGTACGAGGCGCTGAAGCAAGAAGACGGCTCTGATATTATGGATGCGATCGCCCGCACGATTTTAGCTGGGCCGCTGCAATAAGCGCATTTCGCTCATCGTAAATCTAGAGCATTGCCTGCCTAACTAATATGG
>JBGTOF010000323.1:0-21153 GCA_041742695.1 Elainellales cyanobacterium
ACAATAGCCGACAGCCGATGGGCGATCGCCGCCAAATTTTTACTTGCTGCATTAAGCGGTGGGGCGCCTTCCAGCCGCAGCGAGCTGCAACGGGGGCGATCGCCCGCAAGCCCCACCGGACAAAAGGCACGGTTCCGGTTAGCCAGCGCGCCCAGCGCCAGCGCTGCGCGGCACCTGCGATAGCAATGCCTTCAGGTGCCAGCAGCACCAATCCATCCACCCGCTCAGGATGTTGAATCGCAAAGGCCGTTGCAATCCATCCGCCTAGCCCTTCGCCTATCAGGTATACCCGGCCTAACCGCAGCGCATCTAGCCATTCCTCAAGGGCTTCAACTTGATGCTGCACAGAAACCGATCCCTTGAGCCGTTCTGACTCCCCAAACCCCAGCAAATCTAATGCAAGGCAATGGTAGTGAGGTTGCAGCGCAGCAATGACGCCCTGCCACTGGCTACCCTCGTCCCATGCTCCATGCAGAAAAACTAACGATACCCCCCCTCGTCCGACCTCGCGCCAAAACACCTGTCCCTGAGACAGCCGCAGTCGTGAATTGCAAATGGGTAGTGGCATCCTAAAACTCTGTGTCTTAGCCCTGGCTAAGATTCCTTAACAAGATAAAAGACTACACTAACTGTCCTAATCAGCGCTACAGCCTTATAACTAACAGGACTTACGCACGTTGTGCAGCGTCCTGAGAATCTTGGACGATTTTGGGGAGGCTAGCCTTCCCAAAATCGTCCAACTGCGTAAGTCCTAACTAAGTCAATTCTCTGGTCGTCTTTGTTCAGTCATGTTGTTGTGCAGGACGGCAACTGCACCCAACACTATCATGACTACCGCTACCCAGCTTCCTAACTATGAAGGATCCGCTTTCAAAATGGCAGCTCCAGACTTTTTTGAAGTGCCCTCTGGGTCGTGTTGTAGACCTGTGGTTATTTTTGTCAGAGCCAAGTAGCGTTAAGCAATTTGGGATAGTTAACCACAGGTCTAGCTCACCACCTGCCCTCTGCACGCGTATTTCAGAAAAGGGTGTGTCCAAATCGGTAAAGAATCTGGGGAACGATCGTGTACCAAGGGACGATTAAGGGTTAAGCGAAGTCGTTCGTGCAATGTCTCCCAATGGTACTAAGCGCCATCACTCTAGGTACAGCCTAAACTATCCCCTACTGAAGTGGCATGCGTTTAGCTTACCGATGAGTCGGTACCTCTTGTGGCACCGGTGCAAGCACCACAGGCTTTGATACTTTCTTCACCAACCGAGAAAAGAGCAATTCATAGGCATCCAATGCTTGCTCTTTTGCATAGTAACGAGCGGCATACTGACGCCCCTGTTGACCCAGTTCTGTTGCCAAAGCGGGTTCGTTGTATAGCCGTCGAATGCCATCTGCCAACAGCTCAGAGCGCTCGGCCTGCACTACCATCCCGCCGCCACTTTGCCCCAGTGCGCGAGCGGCCATGCCGTTTAGCGGCACCGACGCGACAATGGGGCGACCACTGGCTAACAACAGCTGTAGTTTGGATGGCATGTTGAACGAAACGACGTTGCGCTTTTGCACTACCAGGCTGACGTCAGCTGCTGCAAGCAACTCAGGCAACATTTCTCTAGGCTGAAAGTCAAACATCTGTACATTATGCACATCCTGATCTTCACAGTATGCTTCCAGTCGGTTGCGTGCCTTCTCTTCCCCGACGACTACAAATACCAAGTTGGGGATGTCTTGCAGTTGTTGAGCCGCGTCAATCACGGTCTCTAGCCCTTGGGTAAGGGCAATGTTGCCCGAATACAGAACTACAAATTTGTCATCTAATCCATTGCGTTCTCGAAAGGGGTTGCCTGCTTTGGGCATAGGGTGCACAAAGTCTACATCAACCCAATTGGGAATGCAGGTGATTTTTTTAAGCGGTACACGCTTACGGAGTAGGTTTTCGATAAACCCGTCTGTAATCACTGAGATTGCAGACGCTGAGCGGTAGGCAAAGCGCTCTAGCTGCTTGAAGATTCGAATGGCGAAGTCGTTTTTGAGCAGGCCCACATGAATGGCAGCCTCTGGCAGTATGTCTTGCAGGTTTACGACGACAGGGCAAGAGTATAGCCAGCCTAGCAATACCGCGGGCACACAGACGGGCAAGGGGGGAATAGTATAGAGAATCACATCTGGCCGCCAGCCGTTGAGGGCTTGGACAAAGCTCGTCAGAACAAAGCTGCCATCTAAAATCATTCGGGCAAGCAGCCCTGGTTTGGGCCGAATCCATATGTAACAGCGCTGTACCGTCACTCCGTTTTCTTCTTCGATGTGGTAGAGCTTGCCGCGATAGCCTTTGTAAATTTTGCGCTGTGGATAGTTGGGCATTCCGGTGATGACACGCACTTCATGCCCTCGACGCACTAGGCCTTCTGCCAGTTCAGTCATCAGCGGAGCTATGCCGATGGGTTCTGGGCAGTAGTTGTAGGAGTAAAGCAAAATTCGCATGGCGGCAGATGAAGAGGGCGGGCTATGACAGGTGAGGCTGAAAGGAGCGCATAAGGGGTAGTGCTTAGATGGGGCGATCGCCCAGAGGCTAAGTCTGCTGGGTGTTTACGCTTAGTGTAATAGGTTGTGCAGATCTAGCGTCTGCCAATCGACTCATCTCAATTTAGGTAACTGCGGGCATCGCCCTCTGGGTGCATAGACGACTTATAAGGTAAAACTAACACTGGACAACAGTCGTTATTTGCAGCCGTCTACGTCTTACCTCTAAAGGCAGAACCTCAATGAGACAGGTAGTCGGAGGGGGCAACCCCAATCTCATACTTAGGCTCTTTATGCTGCTGCAATGAGCCTGGTTGAGGCCTGGCCTAGTTAGGGACAGCAACGAAGTCGAGGTTCTTCTACAAACAGGTCTCTCTGCGGATATTACGGACGAGGTAAGTTAGCGTGACCTCAACCCTTAGCAGATCCAATCAGGACTGAACTGCTTCAGCAAGCGTGGAGATGTAAAGGAGACTAAGATCAGCCAAACTGCTGTAACTAAATCTATCTCGAGATCTGAACCCGTACCTGTAGAGCATAGCTCTGAGATGAGGCTTCCCTCGCTTTACAGCACTCCCTTCAAACAATCTTTAGGCTAAAAAATCAGGGCTTAAAGATTCAGTGAAGCTGGAAAAGGTGTTTTTAGTTACATTTACGGATAGCGCCAGGCTACGAAACGGATTGCAGGCTTCTGTGCTGGCTCTGGGCCAAGGGCAATTGCTATAGTGTCAGGGCTTATGCAGGTGACCGTGTTGATGTCTATTCAGGTGGATGAGCATTATGGCGTTACAAACGCCTCACAGTGGCTATCACTGGGATGGGAGCGATCGCCCCTTTTTTGAAGGGTGGTACACCAGGCTGACGTTGCCTGATTTGGCCCAGTCGTTTGCTTTCATGTATTCCATCCAAAATCCGACGGGGGGCACCCTCGCTAGCGGTGGCTGCGCTCAAATTCTGGGGCCAGATGACACGTATGTGTGTCGCACATTTCCGAATACGGCAGGTTTTTGGGCCTGGCATGACTGCCTTGGGGTAGGACACTGGCGATCGCCTGTTGATTCGCTACGTCCTGCATGGCTAGCCCCACCGGTGTTTGCCACGACTGTTGCTGAAGGCTACCAGATGACGGCGACTCAGCATCAGGGGCAGCTCTATGACCCGGCCTCGGGTCGATGGATGCGCTGGTGCTATAGCCTGCGGCCCGTGTATGGATGGGGTAATCCAACCCAGCCGCAGCAATCCACAGCGGGCTGGTTTTCACGATTTCAGTTATTTGAACCCGGTTGGCAAGTATTGATGGCCCATGGGGTGGCGACCGGGTGGATTGAGTGGCAAGGACAGCGTTACGAGTTTACAGATGCGCCTGCCTATGCAGAAAAAAACTGGGGCGGTGCGTTTCCAGAACAGTGGTTTTGGATGCAGTGTAATAGCTTTATAGATGAGGCTTCGTTGACGCTGACAGCCGTCGGCAGCTACCGCCGTATTTTCACCTGGCAAGAAACCGTGGGGATGATAGGGCTTCACTATCAAGGACGGTTTTACGAATTTACCCCGTGGACTGCCAACATCTCTTGGGCTGTTTATCCTTGGGGTCGCTGGTGGATAGGTGCAGAGACTAACCGTTACAAAGTTGCGCTTACCGGATGGTGCGAGCGATCGCCCGCCCAAGTACGAGTGCCCAGCCAAGCGGGAATGATATTCAACTGCCGCGATACGGCCAACGGAAATCTGACATTGCAGTTGTGGGATAAGCAGGCGGATTCGGCCCAATCTCCCATCCTCACGGCGCACAGCGAGTTAGCCGCATTAGAAGTGGGTGGCAAGTCCTGGACTGTCCCCTGGACTACATCAAACTATAGGTCAGACAATCAGCCTGACTCCAGCGCCAGACTCAAGGCAAATGCTCGATAGATGTGCATAGCCCTGTGGTATCAACGCTAAGAAGCCGGGTGAACCGCCCGTGACGCATCGTTTCTAACCATTGCCATACTGCTACATCATGAGGAATGTGATAGAACTGTCGTTCTAACGTCAGGTTCTATTTAGTTGCATGAACGACGCATCATGCAAGAAATTTTATCTTTTAACAAAACACCCCCATGAGGCAATTGTTTGATTAATTAAGTCTTGCTATTTCAATAAAATTCTTTGCAAATTGCGTTCAAATTGACAAGACTTTTCTATAAGCCAGCCCATTATAAATTAAAATCTTAACTACTTATTTTTTGCCTTATCAGAACCTATGGTAGACACAGCAAACCATAGACTTATTAAATTACCTGCGCTATTAAGTACAGAGCATTCATTTATAGCTACCTATTGCTGATTATTCTCAACAAGTGAGTCTTGTTGCAAGTAATTCAGGAATTCGGTATTATTTTCAATAATGATGCATTATTGAGAAGGTCGGTTATGACAATCTACACCGCTGCCTCACTCAAGGCCGAGCTAAACGAGAAGGGATGGCGCCTGACACCTCAGCGAGAAATCATCCTAGAGATTTTTCAAAATTTGCCGAAGGGCACGCACCTGAGTGCTGAGGATCTGTACAACACGTTGGAGGAAGAGGGTCATCCCATCAGCCTTTCGACGATTTATCGCACCCTCAAACTCATGGCACGCATGGGTATCTTACGAGAATTGGAGTTGGCAGAGGGGCATAAGCACTATGAAATCAATCAGCCTGCGCCTTATCATCACCACCATCTGATTTGCGTTAAGTGCAACAAAACTATTGAGTTTAAGAATGACGGCATTCTTAAAACCGGGACTAAAACAGCGCAAAAAGAAGGCTATCACCTACTCGATTGCCAACTGATTATTCATGCGGTTTGCCCAACCTGCCAGCGATCGCTCATTCCCTTTTAAACGCTCTAACGTGACAACGCGAACAATGAGCCAGCTACAATCCATCGCCTAAAGAGCCCTGAGTCATCCATCGCAATGGAAACTCAGGGCTTTGATTTATCCTTGCTGTTCTCGGTGTTGGGGATGTAAGGCATGCTCAATAAATCTGAAAGAGAAGTGTGTTGGGCAACGCTCAACAGCATCGCTAAGGCAGCATAAGCCCTGAGGATAGGCAATGCGCTGTTAGACTGTCCCACAAGCGAAACACAACGACCTATCCTAAAAGAGAAGCGTATTTCTGTTGATCACAGCCCTGCTGAACTAGCAATGCAACTATGCAAATTTATCTTGACTACAGCGCGACTACGCCACCTCGGGAAGAGGCGATCGCCTCCATGCATCAGGCTATGACCGAGTGGTGGGGTAATCCGTCTAGCCTGCATCAGTGGGGAGAGCGGGCGGCACTTGTGTTGGAACGGGCACGGGCACAGGTGGCAGCACTGATTAATGCCGCGCCTGAGACACTAGTATTCACAACGGGTGGTACCGAGGCCGATAATCTTGCCATTCTTGGCGTAGCTCAACGGTATACGTCTCCTCAGCATCTGGTGATTTCTAGTGTTGAGCATTCTGCTGTGGATGCCCCCGTCCGCTGGCTCGAGTGTCAGGGTTGGGCGGTGACGCGGCTTTCTGTGGATGGGCAGGGGCGGGTTGATCCAGCAGAATTGGAGCGATCGCTCCAACCCAACACGGCGCTGATTTCTGTGATCTACGGGCAGAGTGAGGTGGGAACGCTCCAGCCTATTGATGCGCTGGGGGCGATCGCCCGTCGCCACGGCGTGCTGTTTCATACAGATGCGGTGCAGGTCGCAGGCCGATGCCCTATTGATGTTCAGCAACTGCCCGTAGATTTACTCTCGCTATCGAGTCATAAACTTTATGGCCCGCCAGGAGCTGGGGCTCTGTATGTTCGCCCTCGGGTGTCGTTAGAACCGCAGATGCGGGGTGGTGGGCAGGAATTTCGTCTACGCTCGGGCACCCAGGCCCTACCTGCGATTGCAGGCTTCGGCACGGCAGCAGAATTTGCAGCGGCAGAACTACAGATAGAGCAATTACGCCTAACGCAATTACGCGATCAGTTATTTAATCAGTTGGCGGAGATTCCTGATTTGGTGCCGACGGGCGATCGCACCCATCGATTGCCGCACCATGCGAGTTTTTATCTGCGTCATGGAGATGGCGATCGCCTCAACGGCAGAACCATCGTGCGGCACCTGAACCTTGCTGGAATTGGCATTAGCGCTGGGTCTGCCTGCAACAGTGGCAAACTGGTGCCTAGCCCTACTCTGCTGGCCATGGGGTTAAGCGATCGCCAAGCCCGCAGCGGCATTCGCTTTACCTTGGGGCGGCACACTACTAGTGCAGACATTGAGTGGACGGCCACCGTGGTGCAACAAATTATGGAGCGTGTTGCTCCGGCCCCCCTTCTGTCTGCACGATAGGGTCTAGGGGATGTAGAGCTACGCCCTTTCCACAGGGTGGGCAAATATTGCAAAATTGGGATGCACTCTGGCGATATGCCTGGCAGCGCTACTCGAACGTAAGCACAATTGCAGAAATTTGCCGAACTGACGTTGTGTGAAGTTTATATTTTTGCAGATCCTCGCGGTAAGAGTATTCCGCAACTCCTTTGTTTCTCACCAGCTCAACCGTTGCAGCAACGATAGAGCAAGCAATGGAAAATTGTATCTTTCAATACAAAAAATCCGATATTTTCTCTATTCCTAGATAATTTATCAAGCAGACATCAACGGCTTATAGGTCGCACTTAAAGAATCTATCAATCTCTCGCAGAAGAGTAGCCCGCCAAAGGTATTTCGGTAGACTATGGACACAGGTGTTTACAGATACCTAAAAAATTAATTTACTACGTATTATTTCGGATAACTGGCTAGTGTTTGCTTGATTTACGATTGCTCTGCAGAAGTGAGATATCGGTATAGGTTTAGAGCGCAGCTATAAGCTATGCTTCAAGCCCATAACCTGGATAGCGCTTAACGCGCTGGCTTAAGGGTTCACAACAATAATTGTCCCAATCAATTTATCGGTTGCAATAGAACCTAGGCAAAGGAATAGGTTCGTCAAATTAAACTGTCCCAATAACGTGGCTAGTGCTATTTCAGCCTAGCGATTATCATCCGTCATTCTCTTGACCCTATGCAAAGCAGCATTAATTGGCTAACGCCCTGGCAAACGCGTCCAGCAGACGTGACGGCAAGCCATTCAACCTCTAACCTCTCTTGTAAGACATTACCCGATGATGTCTGTCAGTCTGATTTATTGAATGCATCAGAACAACCCAATCAAGCGACAGAAGAGTACAAAGAACTGATATTGGAAGCTGAGGCTGCCAGTGTAGTAGAGCAAGCAATGGCGATCGCTCTACTTGCTCTAACGTTGACTGCAACACTAGTGTTAGCAATCACCCTAAAACCGTTATTTTTTATCCGCTATCGGCTCAACCGATAGGCTGCAGACTATCTGCGCTGCTCAAAAACGCACGCACCACCTGTAGATAAGTAGGTGTGTCTTCTAGCATCGGGAAATGCGCAGTATTAGACATCATGCAGTATTCAATAATGGGGTTAAGCGCTGCGGCCTTTTTTCCCATTTCGGCTGGAATGATCTGGTCATATTCTCCAGAAATGAGCAAGGTTGGCACTGTGAGTGCGGCAAACTCGCGAGGCATCACATCTACGGCATCTTTGCTTACTGCGGTATAAATGGTGCCCAACGCTGCCTCGCCGTTCGCCAATAAAAAATCCTCTAAAAACTCTTGTCGCTCTTTTTTGGGGATGGCTTGGCGCAAGAATCGCATCATGAACAGTCGATCAGCACCCGGAATACGGCTTAGCCATGAGGGGCGGAAGGCTACCACATAGCGCCCAAACACATAAAAGGTTTCAAACGCAAGCTTGTTGTACTCGAAAATGCCGTTGCAGGTGAGGATAGCACGCTCGACCCGTTCACGATAGCGATTGAGAAACAAGACGGCGACAGATGCCCCAGTGGAATGGGCGTTGAGATACACAGTCTTGATGCCCAAGGCGTTGAGCAGCAGCGCCAGATCGTCAGCGTAGGTCTCTAGCTCGTAGCCAATCGCAGCAACTTCAGGTGGCACAGGCTTGGGCAAGGGCGATCGCCCAAATCCACGCAGATCATAGAGCAAGCAGTCAAAGCCCGAAGTCAATGCCCGCGCCGTTGACTCCCAGTATCGATCAGAGCCACCCCATCCATGTAGAAACACCAGTACAGGCTTGGTGGGACGGAAATCAGCGCTCGGCGAAGAGGTACTGATCCACTCATAGTAGTGGTCAACCCCACGAATTGTAATCAACGGCATAGGATTCTAGCTGACGTATAACACAACAAACAATAGCCTCACACTAGAATAGCGCTGGGCGATCGCCCAGCGCTATCTTAATTCAAACCAGATTTATAGATAAAAGCTTAAACCGGGTTCTCTATTAGCGACTAACCAAGCCTCTACCCGTTAGGCCGACTCGGGTTTGGGGATGGAGGACGGGTGCACAATCAACTCGGCGGTCGAGCGCTTCTCGACCATTTCGCGAGTAATAGTGCAGCGGCTCACGTCTTTGCGAGAGGGTAGCTCATACATCACCTCTAGCATCAGCTCTTCTACAATACTGCGCAGTGCTCGAGCCCCTGTCTTGCGGCGGTAGGCTTCTTTGGCGATCGCCCGAACGGCATCTACCTTAAAGTCAAGCTGCACATTGTCCATCGTCATCAGTTTCTGATACTGCTTGACTAGGGCGTTTTGCGGCTCTGTCAGAATTGCCGTTAGCGCATCTTCATCCAGGGAATTGACCACCGCAATCACCGGCACACGCCCAATAAACTCAGGAATTAAGCCAAACTTTACGAGGTCATCTGGCTCTAAAAACTTAAGGGCCTCTGCTGAGCGCTTTTCTTTTGACTGAGGCGTTTCACCCGGTTGCACAAACCCAATATTTTTCTTACCCATGCGCTGCTCTACGGCTTTTTCTAAACCGACAAACGCACCACCGCAAATAAACAAAATATTGCTGGTATCAATCTGGATGCAATCTTGATAAGGATGCTTGCGGCCGCCCTGGGGAGGCACATTAGCAACCGTTCCTTCTAACATCTTTAGCAGAGCCTGCTGCACCCCTTCTCCTGACACATCCCGAGTGATGGAGGGGTTCTCGCTCTTGCGCGCAATTTTGTCAATCTCATCAATGTAAATGATGCCCCGCTGAGCTTCATCCACATCCAAATCTGCGACCTGTAGGAGCCTCAGCAAGATGTTTTCTACGTCTTCTCCGACATAGCCTGCTTCAGTCAGCGTCGTAGCATCAGCTACTGCAAAGGGAACGTCCAGCATTTCGGCTAGGGTTTGGGCAAGCAATGTCTTGCCACAACCCGTTGGCCCAATCAGAAGAATGTTGGATTTCTGCAACTCCACAGGGTCGTCAGATTTACCACTGCTCTTGCTTTGAGCAAAAGCTAGCCGATTGTAATGGTTATAAACCGCTACAGAAAGGATCTTTTTCGCTTCTTCTTGACCAATCACATGGTCATCCAAGTGATTCTTAATTTCACGAGGTTTGGGGATTTGCCCTAGTGATAATCGACTCGTTCGTGCAGGCCGCTTTTCGGGTTGGGGCTCACGACGAGGGGACGATTGCGGTACCGAAGAACCTGAGTCGAATAGTTCTTCGTCGAGGATCTCATTGCACAGATCAACGCATTCATCGCAAATGTAGACGCCTGGCCCCGCAATTAGTTTGCGGACTTGCTCCTGTGACTTGCCACAGAAGGAGCATGAACATTTGAGATGAGAGTCATACTTTGACATAGTCGTCTCTCAGTGACTAGTTTGCATTCACGCCAGTTGCTGCATCAGGGAGCTCTGATCTAGAGACAACCTGATCAATCAGCCCGTAGTTTTTGGCCTCTTCAGCAGACATAAAGAAGTCGCGTTCGGTGTCGGCCTCAATTTTTTCGTAAGTCTGCCCCGTATGGTAGACGAGAATTTCATTCAACGTCCGCTTGTGATAAAGAATTTCACGGGCCTGAATTTCAATATCGACAGCTTGTCCTTGAGCACCCCCTAAGGGTTGGTGAATCATAATTCGAGAGCTAGGGAGCGCTAACCGTTTGCCCTTGGTGCCACTTGCAAGCAGAAACGCCCCCATGCTAGCGGCTAAACCAAAGCAAGTCGTCACTACATCGGGTCGAATTTGCTGAATTGTATCGTAAATCGCCATCCCTGCTGTAACAGATCCGCCGGGCGAGTTGATATAAATCTGAATGTCTTTTTCGGGCTCTTCGGCGTCGAGGAACAGGAGCTGCGCCACGATTGAATCCGCTACGGCATCATCAATGGCGGTTCCTAAGAACACGATGCGCTCTCGCAGCAGCCGCGAGTAGATGTCGAAGGCGCGCTCTCCGCGTCCCGATTGCTCGACCACCATGGGGATCGCGTTGCTGATCTCAGCACTGACGGCAGACGAGACAAGCGGGGCGTGGCGGATGCTTTGGATAGAGTTTTGAAACGGGTTGGAGAACACCATAATCGTTGCTATAGGGACGGTCGAGCGGTCATGAGTCGTTGATAATGCCGTGGCAGCGAATGGGTCACGATGTCTGTTTGACATGCAGGGTTTACTAGCAACCCATCTCAAGCTCCAACTGGCACATTCTATCCGCCATTATGCCTTAACTCTTCTCAGAGTGGGTAAGACTTCACGGAATCGCAACGTTTGCCGAGCGATCGCCCTCCGCCAATATTTAGGTCATAGCCCCCAGGTGTCAGGCTGGGAGTTACTTCACCTGCTCGGCAGGCAGTGTTACGACAACTCGAGTGCCGCTAGAGGTGCTGTGAATTTCAATTGTGCCGCCACAGGCCGTAACGCAGCGCTTGACGATGACGAGCCCTAGCCCGGTGCCTGAAATGTCTCCCACGTTGCTGCCGCGATGAAATGGCTCAAATAGAAAGGGCTGATCGCCTTCTGGGATGCCAATGCCAAAATCTTGGATAATGAAGGTCAACCAATGAGTCTGCAAGTCAATTCGAAACAAAACTTCGCCAGGTTTTACAGAATATTGAATGGCGTTAGTAAGCAGGTTTTCCAGAATATAGCGGAGGAGTTTAGTATCAAGCAGGTAGTATGCTTGATCAGTGCGGTTGGGGATGCGGTTAGGGTCGGGGTCGGCTAATGCCTCGGGTGCTGCGGTACAAAACTGAAGCAGAAGGTAATCGGGAAGGTGCGATCGCAGCTCATCGACTAAGTCTCGACAAAACCACAGCACATCAACCGGAGCCAGTCGCGGCTGAAAATCGGCAATTTCGCTTTCGCTAATCAAGAGCACCTCATCCAGCAAGGTGCTCATCTGCTGCACCGAAGCGCTAATCCGCTGAAGGTGGGCCGTTCGCATTTCTTCTGAGAGGCTAGCTCCGCGCTGCTGCAATAAATCAGTCGAGGCCCCAATGCTGTTGAGCGGAGTGCGAAACTCTCGCGTCACTACAGCCGTGAAGTGGGATTTGAGGTTGGTCAAGAGCCGCTGCCGCTCTAGGGCTTGCTTCGTTGCCTGTTCTGCCTGATGCCGAGCTAGCCCAATCTCGACAGCAGTGCTGAGATCTTGATCCTGAAATGGCTTAACGATATAGCCCAAAGGGGTTGTGGCCTTGGCGCGGTCAAGGGTGACTTGGTCTGTGTAGGAAGTGAGAAAGATAATCCCCACTGGATACTCCTGTTGGAGCTGTTGCGCCAGGTCAATGCCGTCATCCCCATCACGCAGGCAAATATCTATTAACACCAAATCTGGGCAGTCTCCAGTGCGCAGAATGGCTCGAGCAGTAGCGGCGCTGTCGGCGGTGCCAATGACCTCATAGCCAAATTGCTGTAGGCGCTCGGCAACATCGATGGCGATTAGATATTCGTCTTCCACCACCAAAATGCGGATGGGATTCATACCAACTCCGACAAGGGGCTAGTCGAGGGTAAATGAGATGTGAAAGGCACTCCCTTCGATACGGTCAACCCAGTACTGTGCTTGCAGCTTTTGGATCATGGCGTAGACAATGCGGAGGCCTAGCGTCGTGGGGTGGGGGAAGTCAACCGTTTCTGCTAGGCCAATGCCATTATCTGCAATCGAGAGGGTGTATTGGCGGGGAGCTTTGGCTGCGGTATCTGGAGCAAAGCAAATCGAAATGCGGCCATTGGAAATCTGAGGAGAGTTGGGGAATGCGTACTTGAACGCGTTGGAAACCAGTTCGTTGATGATGAGCCCGCAGGCGATCGCCACGTCTAGCGAAACCGAAACCGGCACCACCTCTGAGCACAGCACCACCTCACCCGAGCGCCAAGCACTAAACAGATCCGCAACTAAACTCTGCACATAGTGTGCCATATTAATTTCTGCCAAGTTGCCTGAATGGTAAAGCTTTTGGTGAATGAGTGCCATCGTTTGAATGCGGCGCTGGCTTTCTATAAAGGGTTCTAGAATTTGCGGGTCAGAAATGGTGCGCGATTGCAGGCTGAGCAGGCTAGAGACCAGTTGCAGGTTGTTTTTAACCCGGTGGTGCACTTCTTGCAGCAGCACTTCTTTTTCTTGAAGAGAACTGCGCAACTGCAACTCGGCGCGGCGACGTTCGCCCAGTTCGGTGTGCAGTTGGTGGTAGAGGTTGGCCTGCTGAATGGCGATCGCCAATTGGTTGGCAATCTGTTTCAGCACCTCCAGTTCTGGCGCTTGCCAGCGTCGCTCAGCCTGAGCAGAATACACCACCAAGACACCCCATAATTCCTGATTGCCGTCGCGGTTATCGCGACAGAGAATGGGCGCCACCATTTTAGACACGACCCCAATCGACTGCATAAACGGGAGCAAGCCCATCCCCCAGGGATCCTGAGCCACGTCTTGAACGATTCGCGCCTCGCCTTGCTGCAATACCTCAGTGGCGGCTGGAGCCAGCAGGTTGTTAGAAAAGCTGGCTTGTTCGATAGAGGTCAACCCTTCTGTCACAGAGTCTTTGACCACAACCCAGGTCTCGGGATCACACCAGTGCAGCACGGCAGCACGGTCTGTATTTAGGCTCTGGCGCACTTCAGCCACAGCGGTGGCTAATACGTCGTCGAGGTTGAGGGATTGGCGAATGCGCTGGGCGATCGCCCGCAGCAGCTTCTCTTTGTGCGCTTGCTGCAGCAACGCTGCCGTGCGCTGCTGCACCCGTCCTTCTAACCGTTGATTAAGCTGCCGCAGCTGATCCTCGGCCAGCTTGCGAGCGGTGATATCAAGGCTCGATTCAATCAGCCGATACACGTGACCTTCGCGGTTGAGCAAAGGTGTCAGTGTAGTCAGCCACCAGCGGCTTTCGCCATTGAGTTGCTGATGGGTCTCATAAATGCGCCCCACCCGCTCCATCACACAGCCCCAATAGCGCTGATAGAGGGGATAGATCGTCGTCGGTGGAAAGACAGCACTCAGCGGTTTGCCCCTCACGCTGGCGTCTGTAAGGCCCAACCGCTCTTCTTGGGCAGGGTTAAGACCGGCGAGGCACAACATATTCTCCCTCACATCAATGACTGAAATGGCGGCTGGCGATCCTTCAAAAATACTACGCAAAAACGCCTCGCTCTCTTCTAGCGCTGCTTTAGCGCGCTTATAGTCCGTCATATCAATATTGACGCCCACCATGCCATCAACGGCATCATCGACCCAGATGGGCGCAATAATTTTGTTGAAGGTGCGCCATTCACCATGCATGAGCTGCGATTCTTCTAACCGCACCACTTCGCCGGAGAGCACCCGAGCATCTTGCGCTTTCCAGGCATCCCCCAGGTCTGAGGGCAGTTGGCTGTCATCGTAAGGGGCTCCCAAATTTCGGCCCCAGTGTTCTCGATCCGCTCGGTTTTGGATGATAGAAATACCGTTACGGTCTTTCGCCCAAATTTCTAAGGGCAAATATTCAATCAGCGCGTGCAGCTGCGCTTCGCGTCGAGCCAGTGCCCGTTCAGCAGCGGAGCGCTGCGCTTCGGCAAACTGCTGCCGCGCTTCACACTGTTTTTGGGCTGTAATGTCGTTAATGAGTGTGAACCAGGCGGGTTTTCCGGCCCAAACCATCGAGCTGCTGCTGACGCTAACTTGAATCAGAGAGCCGTCTTTGTGGCGATGCATCCACTCGCCGCCGTACTGCTGGTCAGGATTTTGGCGGATCGTGTCTAGAGATTGAGCCAGGGTGTCGTCGCAATTAGCCAGACTTATATCAGCCAGGGTCATCTGCAAGAGTTCTGCTTGGGTGTAGCCATATAGATTCGCTGCGGCTTGGTTGACGGCAAGAAACGACAGAGTTTCTAGGTCAAAAATCCACATGGGGTTGGGATTGGCTTCAAACAGCAGTCGGTACTGACTTTCAGATGCCGCAAGGGTGTCTAGGTTCTGCTTGCGATCGCTCACATCTCGGTCGATGACGGTAACTACCCAGCAGCGGTCAGCCGCATTCCACTGCGAGGTAATGTTAGCTAGAATCCATCGCAGGCTGCCATCTCGATGGCGAAACCGATACTCGCGCTGATGAGAGACCCCCTGCAAGAGCTTGTCCCACGAGGGGGAAACGATGGTGTCCCAATCGTCTGGGTGAATGCGCGATCGCCACAGCGTGCGATCTGCCGTGAACTCTGCTGCTGAATAGCCGAACACAGCGTCACATCCCGCTGAACAGTAGTCATAGTTATAGGTATGGGGGTTATGTTCAAACAGCCGAAAGCTAACGATAGACAAGTTGGGCTGGCTGAGGAAATTGCTAAGATGCGTCTCTGCCTGTTGCCGGAGCTTTTGCTCCTGCGCGAGCGATCGCTCACCCATGGCGACCTGCCGTTGCAGGGCTTCGACTTGCGCTTGCAGCCGTACTACCTGGTCTTGGGGGCTGTTGCAATAAGAGCTTTTGAGCTGCTCTGCATGGGTCGAGGCTGAACTGTTCATGGGTGCAATCTGCTCAGGTTGGGCAATGCAAACTCAGGCTGTGGCACAAAATTCCGGTTTCACCTAGCCATCACAACTTACGGTATTGACTAACTTTTTTAAAGAAAATCTTAGAAACTTCAGCCTAGATCTTGGGATCGATTACAGCTAGCACGGCACTGCTTATAACCACATGGGGCGATCGCCCCAGCCCATCATTGCAGAGGCTTCTATGTAAAACGTACCGCCACCGTCTAGCGTGTTGTCTGACTTCGTTTTGCCTCGATTTCGGAGCACCTATCTGTACTTAGTGGCGCTGTTGTCGGGCGTTGCCCTGGTGAATGTGGCCTGGGCGTGGAGCCAGCCAAGAGAGGGGGCTGCGGGTGTCCCCTGGATTGCTACGGTGCCGGTTTTACTGGTGGACAGCCTGTTCATCAAACGCACCGCCTAGATTTACTGAATGCGGCGAAGATCGACGATGTAGCGCGATCCAGCAGGCTCGTTCGTGTCATCTTCAACGATCAAGTGGAGCACCGCACCATCGGTCTGGCGCATCCAGGCTTCGGTTGCAACGGTTTCGGTTTCCGTAAGGATTTCTAGGAAGGTGTAGCCCTGTTGGGATAGCTGGCGATGACCATACTCTATGCTCGTTCCCAAAATGGTGCTGCGAACATCATCGAGCTCAACATCCCCCCCATTTACATAATTCGGAGTCAGAAATGGCTCAAATACCCAGCCCGTGCGACCCTCTGCATCCGTGACATAGACCCAGTCACCGCTCCGGTTGTGGATGCTAACCCAGTCCCCCCGTCTGAGCCATTGCAGAACCCCAAACTGTATGCCTGGCCCGGAGCGTAGATTCAGCGTCCCAACGTTGACGCTGGCCGCGTCCCCAGCGGTGACCACCATTGCAGTTGTGACGAGCCCCAACATAGATAGGGGAGGAGCGATCGCCCAAGTCCTTACATTCATGTACTTTCCCTTGCCCCCGCAATAATCCTACTTTTACGGTATTGCAGCCTACGTTGACGCACTGTGATTCAAATCATCGGAGGACGTTTAATAGAGATGCTATTGCCTGAGACTGGGGAATGGGCGATCGCTTTAGCTTAAAATCTTGTAAACTTTCATTAATAGTTTCTGCTCTGGAGTCTGTCAATGTCTGCCAACCTTGGATTTGGAAAGCCTCAGCCTGCTGCGCGTCCCAAGCCATCCAAGCGGATAGAGCAGCGAGAGGTGGCCGCACAGAAGCTCGACAAAATGAGAGCGGATGGCCTACCTGAGTATGAGGTTTATATTCGCATTCAGGGTAAAAAGCAGTGGTATCCTGTGGGGGCGATCGCCGTTAAGCGGTCCAACCAGATCGACCGTGCCATCTTTAATAGCCGAGAAGACCTGCTCCAGGGTGGTTTTCGCCTCTTTCCCATCCTGCGAAAAAACCAGACGCAGCTTGAGTTTGGCTATCGCCTAAAAGAATTTAAAGATGAGCCGATTCAGCTCGCTATGCCTCCTCAAGAGAAAGCACCAGGGCCGCTAGCAGGCTTGCAAAATCGTCTTGCCGCTGCATTTAAGCGAGACTAGGGCTGGATAGCGCACGTTAGCCATAGGAGCTGACGGCGGATTTTACTAAAGCTCAGCGGCCAATTCCAGCGAGCTGACCCTTCAACCTGCGCCACCTCAATAGGAGTAGGTAAGAGACGTAGAACTGGCCATTCTGACAGATGGAGATTACAACACGCCAATGCTTGGGACTCTCAGGATTGGTAGGGAGCAGGTTACGATGGCACAACTTGAACGCCTCATCCTCATGGCAGAAGATGAGCTGACGCAATATAGCACCACCGCCCGCAAGATTGAGAAACTGCGGCGCAAGATTGGCATTTCGGTGCCGCTCGCTGAGCAGCGGCAAATCAGAGAAACCCTGCAAGCCGAGATGCCCACTGACCCGATTAGTCAGGTGATTGAGCAGCAACGGCAAACAGCGGCGCTGCCGTTTTGGGGCATTGCGGGGCTGGGGTTGCTGTTAGGCATTTCGTTTATGCAGCCTGTGGATTTTGTGGCGACGGCGTTGGGCGGGTTTGCGGCCATCAAAATTCAGCAGCGCGGTTGGAAGCTTCAGGCGAGACGGCTGGTGCTGCAAACGCTTGAGGATATTGAGCAGCGCATTCAAAATCCAACGCCCAAAGGCGACGCTGATTCGTAACGGATCAACCGAGAAAGAGTCGATAGGCTGGATTTTGGTTCTCATCCCAATAGCGGTAGCCGAGGGTGTCTAGAAAGGCCTGCCATTCGTTCATTTCTGCAGGGGGCACCTGCATTCCCACGACGATGCGCCCATAGTCAGCGCCGTTGTTGCGGTAGTGGAACAGGCTGATGTTCCAGTTTGGGCTCATGGAGGAGACAAACTTCATCAGGGCACCGGGGCGTTCGGGAAACTCAAACCGGTAGAGCAGTTCGTTGTGCGCTAGGGGCGATCGCCCCCCCACCATATGGCGCAGGTGCAGCTTTGTCAGCTCATCATCGGTGAGATCCAAAGTTTTGAATCCGCATTGCTCAAAGGTTTTCACCATCGTTGTTGCATCGGCGCGGTTGGCAATTTGCACCCCGACAAAAATGTGGGCGGCTCGCTCATCGGCAATGCGATAGTTAAATTCCGTGAGGTTGCGTTTGCCGATGCATTCGCAAAAGCGGCGCAGGCTTCCTGGTTCTTCGGGAATGGTGACGGCAAAAATCGCCTCGCGCCGTTCACCGAGTTCTGCCCGCTCTGCCACAAAGCGCAGTCGATCAAAGTTCATGTTGGCTCCGCAGGCGACGGCCACCAGCGTTTCGCCGCTGATACCCTCGCGTTCAACATAGGCTTTGGCTCCGGCGATCGCCAGCGCCCCGGCAGGCTCCATAATCGAGCGGGTATCTTCAAAAATGTCTTTGATGGCGGCGCAGATGTCATCGGTGCTGACGCGCACAATGTCGTCTACATATTGCTGGCAGAGCCAAAAGGTTTCTTGCCCCACCTCGCGCACCGCCACCCCATCGGCAAACAGCCCCACCTGAGGTAGCCTCACCCGGCGACCCACTTTTAGAGACTGATACATCGCATCCGAATCTACGGGCTCTACACCAATGATTTTGATGTCAGGCCGAATCCGCTTAACGTAGGCGGCAATGCCCGAAATCAGCCCGCCGCCGCCAATCGCCACGAATATAGCGTGGATGGGCTGCTGATACTGGCGCAAAATCTCCATCCCAATGGTGCCCTGTCCCGCAATCACATCCGGATCGTCAAAGGGATGGATAAACGTTAAACCTTTTTCTTGCTCGAGCTGACGGGCATAGGTATAGGCTTCGTCAAAGGTTTCGCCCCACAGCACCACTTCGCCGCCGCGCGATCGCACGGCATCAATTTTGACCTGGGGCGTGGTGACAGGCATCACGATAATGGCGGAGGTTCCCAACTGCCGCGCCCCCAGCGCCACCCCCTGTGCATGGTTGCCCGCAGAGGCCGCAATCACCCCTTGGCGCAGCACATCGGGCGGCAGCTTTGCCATCTTGTTATAGGCGCCGCGCAGCTTAAAGGAAAAGACCGACTGCATGTCTTCTCGCTTGAGCAGCAGGCGGTTGTCGAGCCGAGCCGATAGATTGGGTGCGAGGTCGAGCGGCGTTTCTTGCGCGACATCGTAAACCCGAGCAGTGAGGATGAGTTGCAGGTAGTCACACAGCATGGGTGATCGCCCATTCTAAACAAGTGCCGATAAGCTCTGATCTTACGGCACGGATGCTGCGACTCAACACCTCGTCTCGGCAAAACCCGCATACTGGCATAACAAGCCCCTAACGCAACCCCACAAAAATGACAAAGACTGGTTGCTTTCATTAAAACAATATATTCAGGTCATATTTTTGTATAAGACAGGCTGCACCTGCCCTATACAAAAGCCTAATCACATTGAGGCATCTCCTCTTTTCTGTGCTCGTTCAACGTTCTTCCAACCGCTTTAACGACGCGATTAACTGCTGCAACTGTAACTATTGGATTGATAGGACAATTATTTTTGTGGAGTTCTTGCTGTGCAAGGGCTCCACAAAAACTAAACCAGCGCTCTGAGCGCAATACAAGGCCAACCCAGTCTTGGAACAGGCAGTTCTAACTGTGGGTAACCTCAAAACTCAAACCCAGTTGCCAGAACTCCACATAGCGATAGTGGCAGATGGGCAAGCTTTGCCTTGCTCAGGCTACATCTCCCAGAGCGTTTCGTCGGCGGCAGAAAAAGGGCCCTGCCTCTGTTGCGTTAAGCGCCGCCGAACCAGCGTAGAAGTAAATCGGGCGATCGCCACAACCCGTAGCCCAGCAGCCCAAACACCGCCGTAATCAGTCCGGTGGCTCCATAACTTAGCACCATCATGACCCCGTCAGCTTCGAGGGTGGCCACCACAAACATCAGAATGCCGACGGTTGGCAGGGGGTTGGTCATCGGCACCGGGCTCATCAGCAACAGCGTCAGCCAGCTGATGCAAGCGCCGTTGATGCGCCACACAGAGGAGCTGTTGGCCAACCGGGCGAAGCGAGGCCGCACAAACCGCTCGCTAAAGCGCGTCACCCGCCGCAGGTTGGTCAGCACCTGCCTCGCCAGCACCGTCGGAAACTGAAACCGGGCAACTCGCCGGGGCAGCCAGGGCACTTTTCGCCCCACCGCCATCTGCAACGACAGCAGCAGGCAGGCCGACCCCAAAATGGTGGAAAACCCCGGCGGCATCGGGAACAAAAACGGCAGCACCAGTAGCCCAATCACCAGGCAAAAGCCCCGCTCGGCGGTTTCGCTCAGTACGTGTCCAAGGGTCAGCGGCTGCTGGGCAACGCGCTCTAGCAGGGCTTTAATCTCCTGGGAAAAGCGGGGCTGGGGAGAATCAGAATCCATAGCGGCGGCGAAGGAATGGGATGGGGTAGGGTGGGATCAATGAACGTTTTTAGATGAGCAGGGCAAACCCGGCTGCTTGCGCCGTAGTGCCAGCTGAATCACGAGTTTTTCTGCCTCCAGCCAGGTAAACATCAGGGCGCTGAATCCAAAGCAAATCGCCAGTTCTAGAGCCGATAGCGGATGCAGCCCAAAAAACTGGGCCAGAGGGGGAACGTACAGCAACAACACTTGCAGGCCAGTGGTGAGCAAAACTGCCCCCCACAGGTAAGGATTTGACAAAGGATTGAGCTGGGCTGTTAAGCGGGTGTCTGAGCGAGCCGCCAGGGCGTGGCCCATCTGGGCCAGGCACAGGGTGGTAAACACCATGGTCTTCCAGGTGTCGGGGTTGCCGGGGTAGCCGGGGGCGGTGGTATAGCCGTAGGCCCAGCCCATTAGGCCAATGGTCAGCACGGCCAGCACGATACCCACCCGCACCATGTAGGAACCGAGGCCGCGAGCAAAGATGCTCTCGCGTGGATTGTGGGGCGGACGCTCCATCACGTTGGGTTCGGCGGGCTCCATGGCCAGGGCCAGGGCAGGCACACCGTCGGTGACCAGGTTCATCCACAAAATTTGCAGGGGCGAGAGGGGCACGCCGCCCAGGCCCATGATCGGGGCGGCGGCGATGGTAAGCACTTCGCCAATGTTGCTGCCCAGAATGTATTTGATGAAGCGGCGAATGTTGTCGTAGACCACCCGGCCCTCTTCGGTGGCGGCGACGATGGTGGCGAAGTTGTCGTCGAGCAGCACCATATCGCTGGCCTCTTTGCTGACGTCGGTGCCGGTGATGCCCATGGCAATGCCAATGTCGGCCTGCTTGAGGGCGGGGGCATCGTTGACG
>JBGTOF010000325.1:0-2932 GCA_041742695.1 Elainellales cyanobacterium
AGACGGGAGAAATCGGCTGGGGCATGAGTGTCGTGCCCGAGTTAAAGTTCTGGTCAAACGTATGTTGTCCCTGGGTTAGATACCAAAGGGCCTCAACCATACTCGATATTTTGGGGATTACCCCTAGCGGAGAAAACCCAATCAGCAGGTACAGCACGCCCCAGGCAGGCTGTCGCAGATAAAACTTGTGGATCCCCGGTATGAAGAGCAGACTGGCGATCGCCAGCCCTACAGCAATGGGGCGATTTTTATAACTGGTTGACATAGCAGAAATACCAGTGCTGGCATCGGTGCAGACAGCCGGAAGGCGCTACTTTAATGCGCTACTTTAACAAAAAAAAGGATATCCAGAAAGGGAGAGTAGTCTACGCTCCCTCCCCTTTAGGATATCGCTGGATTTAGATTTTGGTTTTGCACCTGAGGACGCTAGAGTTTAGTGCCACACTCAGTACAAAATTTGTGATCAACGGAATTCGTAGTGCCGCAGTTGACGCAAATTAAGTCATCGCGGGTTGGAGGCTGGGGTCGCTCAGGCAGACCTAGCATTTGGGCGTTGCTCTTGCCCGGGGCCACCATGGGATAGCAGTTTTCTTCCCGTGCGACCTTTACGTCTAATAGCACAGGGCCGTTGTGAGCCAACATTTGGGCGATCGCCCCCTGCAACTCAGTGCGATCGCGCACCACCATGCCCTTCACCCCAAACGCTTCCGCCAGCTTTACAAAGTCGGGCATCCCCGGCTGCATGTTTGACGATGAGTAGCGCTCTTCATAAAAAGCTTGCTGCCACTGGCGCACCATGCCTTGCCAGCCGTTGTTGACAATCACCGTTTTCACATTAATACCATACTGGGCTAACGTACCCAGCTCTTGCAGGTTCATCTGGAAGCTAGCATCGCCGCTGATGCACACCACCTGCTCATTGGGCAATGCCACCTGCGCCCCCATCGCCGCAGGCAAGCCAAAGCCCATCGTCCCCAACCCTGCGCTCGAGATCCACTTGCGCGGCCCACACTTAAGAAACTGCGCCGACCACATCTGGTGCTGCCCTACGTCGGTCGTGAAAAAGGCATTGGGTGCCTGACGCCCTACTTCCACAATCACTTCTTGGGGTGAAATGCGATCGCTGTAGCTCGGCACGGTTAGCGGATACTCCTGCTTCCAGCGGTCAATGCGGTGCAGCCAATCCTGCGTTTGCTGGGGATCAGCGGTATATCGATCTTCGCGATCGCGCCGCAGCATCGCTGTCAACACATGGCGCACGTCGCCTACAATTGGCACTTCTGGAGGGCGGTTTTTGCCCACTTCAGCCGGGTCAACGTCAATGTGAATTACCTTGGCGCGGCTAGCAAACTCATCCAGCTTGCCCGTTACTCGGTCGTCAAACCGGGCGCCCACTGCAATAAGCAGGTCACAATCGCTCACCGCATAGTTGGCGTAAGCCGTACCATGCATTCCCAGCATTCCCACCGAGAGCGGATGGTGTTCATCAAATACGCCTTTGCCCATCAGCGTAGTGGTTACTGGAAGGCGATAGCGCTCAGCCAGTTCTAAAATTTCAGCGTGGGCATCTGCAGAGATGGCTCCGCCCCCCACGTATAGCAATGGCTGCTTTGCCTGTCGAATCAACCGCAAGGCTTGCCCAATCTGGCGTTGATTCCCTTTGACGGTGGGGCGATACCCCGGCAAGCGTACGCTTCCGGGCTCGACCGGCGTATAGTCAAAGACCTCTAACCCGACATCTTTGGGCACATCAATCAGCACAGGGCCAGGACGACCTGATCGCGCAATGTAAAAGGCTTCCGCCACAATTCTCGCCATGTCTGCTGTGTCGCGCACTACATAGGAGTGTTTGACGATGGGTAGCGTGATACCGTAGATGTCAATTTCTTGGAACGCATCGCTACCAATCGCAGGACGGCTAACCTGCCCCGTTACAATCACCATCGGAATAGAATCCATCTGAGCGTTGGCGATGCCAGTAACCAGGTTGGTGGCTCCTGGCCCTGAGGTGGCAAAGCAAACGCCTACTTTGCCGGTAGCGCGCGAGTAGGCATCGGCAGCATGGGCTCCACCCT
Organism: Elainellales cyanobacterium; assembly: GCA_041742695.1. Taxonomy (GTDB): domain Bacteria; phylum Cyanobacteriota; class Cyanobacteriia; order Elainellales; family Elainellaceae; genus Kaiparowitsia. The sequence goes on from JBGTOF010000325.1 coordinate 2,076, forward strand.
GCTCATGCCGTACCAAAATATGTTGAATTGCTCCGGTTTGTTCTGCTCGGTATAACTCGTCATAGATGGGCAGAATTGCCCCACCCGGATATCCAAAAATGTGCTCGACCCCATGACGGATTAGGCTGTCAATTAGGGCGAAGGCTCCGGTTGCTCGACTTGGCACAACAGCAGCAGCTGAAGTTGTCTGAGCAATAGCGGGCGCGGTCTTTGGAGATCCAGTGAGGACGTCTTGCATAATTCAGCAGGGATATGGTTTTGTATTCAGCGATGCAGTTAATTCCTAAGTCTAGTGCGGGTTTTGCGATTCTGTCGAGTGGATATGTCAGGAAACAATCACAAATAGCTGTCCAATCTCCGCAGGACTCAAGTAAGTCGACTTCTGAAAAACTTTTTCCCTAATGGTGGGCACTGCCCACCTACGGTAGCTACAGTCGCCGAATAAAGCGGGGAGCTTCTTTCTAGAAATCTCCTAAGCAGGCCTCATTGTAGTCTTCAGCAGTCTTCGACTTGGCTATCGCATCCATGTATTACAGCTGGATAGGTAAGCATACTGAAGACATCCAGATTACGACAGAAGCTTGGCACAGCGTAGTTAAAAAACCAAGGCAAAGTCAGACCTTGCCTTGGTTTGCATGAAGGCTCCAGATTTTATTGACGCTGCTTTCAGCCCCGGTGATTTTGCCTCACAAAACCCCACATTGCTTTAGGTACCAGAAGTATTAGGCAGATATCTGTCTAATTATTCATACAAGGGTTTGGCTCAATCGTTCTGGTTATTGTTAGTAGAAGGCTGCAACTTCTCAATAGATAAAACTGCTGCCATAGACACATGCGGGTGGCTGTCTTTGGAAAGA
>JBGTOF010000326.1:0-12232 GCA_041742695.1 Elainellales cyanobacterium
TGGTGGCTGGGCTCTATCGCCCACTGGGCCCTGATGCACTTTAACTGGATGCAGTTTGAAGGGCGCGATCGCGCCAAAGCGCGGCTCTCTATCCTCTCAGTGGTCGCCTTTGCAGCGGTGTTCTTCCCCACGCTGATTGCCACCACCGGGCTGTGGGGGCTGGTGAAGTTCTGGCTGATGCCTTGGCTGTTCTACCATTTTTGGATGAGCACCTTCACCGTGGTTCACCACACCCTTCCCGAAATTCAGTTTCGCCCGGCAGAAGACTGGAGCGCCGCCGAGGCGCAGCTTGCCGGAACCGTCCACTGCGACTATCCCCAGTGGGTCGAGGTGCTGTGTCACGACATCAACGTGCATATTCCGCATCACCTGTCGGTGGCGATTCCCTCCTATAACCTGCGAAGCGCTCACGCCTATCTGTTGCAACATTGGCAGGCGCACATGATCACGCGGCGGTTTGACTGGGCGCTGATGCAGCAAATTAGCGAGCGCTGCCATCTCTACCATCCTGATCAGGCGTATCAGAGCTTTCGGGACGCTAAAGTGAAGTAGCCCTGTGGGCAGCGTCTGCGCGGCGCTAGCACGGACGCTGCCTAGTCGGGCGATCGCTCTCTGGCATGGCTGAATCGAGGAATAAACCAGCAAGACCTTTAGACTCTGCGTGTCCCCCTAAATCCCCCAATTTTGGGGGACTTTGAGACTCTGTCTCCCCCCAGAATTGGGGGGCTAGGGGGGGCAAATCATACTTGCGTTAAGTAACACCGCTCTCTTTACCTATCTCACCGCTGTGTCTTATTACACCCTGCACCCCGATGCCTTCTCGCCCTCTTACCTGCGCAAGCTTCAGGCGCGGGTGTTGGCCTGCCCTTACTTTGCGGTCAATAACCTAAACCGCGATTTTGTGGGCACGAAGGGGTTTTCGGTGGTGTTTCGGCGATCGCACCTCAGCCAGGTAGACGCGCAGTTTCCGTGGTTTATGCGATATCTAGAGACCGCCTTGCGCCCCGACTGCAACGCTTTTTACCTCAATCCGTTGGGGTTAACCACGGGGTCGCGGGTTGATCCTCATATTGACCGCTCTCTGCGCTCCTATTGCAAAACGGTGGAGCCTCCCGCCTGGGTCAGCGTGCTGTATGTGGTGGTGCCCGACCAGTTGCAGGGGGGCGAACTGCTGCTGCAGCGGCAGAAAAAGTCGGTGGCGCAAATTCGCCCCCAGCGGAATACGCTGCTGTGGTTTCAGGGCGATCTCACCCATTCGGTCACGGCGGTGACGGCTGGGGGCGATCGCCTTAGCCTCGTATGTGAGCAATACACCCTAGATGCAGCGCAGCTTGAGGAGATTCCTGAATACACGCTAGAGACGCGCGCCACCGAGGCCGATCTGGCGCGACGTGCCCTCCCCCGTGGCAAACGACGACGGGCATCCACCCCGGTCGCGACAGCGTTAGACTAGGGCTGCCAGGTTTTATGCCCATGCGCTAGATGCTATGACTATTTTTACGCTGCGATCGATCAGAAAAGACTTTGGCATCAAGCCGATTTTGCAAGATGCCAACTTCACCCTCGAAGCAGGCGACAAGGTGGGGCTAATTGGCACCAACGGCTCCGGCAAATCCACCCTGCTAAAAATGATTGCCGGGTTGGAATCGATTGATGGCGGTGAGATGCAAGTCAACACCGCCACCAAGATTGTGTACCTGCCGCAAGACCCAGATATTGAGGGCGATCGCACCGTGCTGGAGCAGGTGTTTGCCGATGCGGGTGAACAAATGGCGCTGGTGCGAGAATACGAAGATATTTCGACGCATCTAGCTCACGGACAGGGCGACACCGATCAGCTCATGGCGCGGCTTTCGAGCGTATCACAACAGATGGATGCCCTCAACGCCTGGGAGCTAGAAACCAATGCCAAGGTTATTCTCAGCCAGTTGGGCATCACCGATTTTGACGCCCGCATGGGAGATTTGTCGGGCGGATACCGCAAGCGCATTGCGATCGCCACCGCCCTGCTGGCCGACCCCGACGTGCTGCTGATGGATGAGCCCACCAACCATTTAGATGCCCTCTCCGTGGAATGGCTGCAAACCTATCTCAACCGGTTTCGTGGAGCGCTGCTGCTGATCACCCACGATCGCTATTTTCTCGATCGCGTGACCAATCGCATTTTGGAAATTGATCGCGGCGATCTCTACACCTATGCCGGCAACTACTCCTATTACCTAGAGAAAAAAGCCGAGGCCGAAGACAGCGCCGTGAGCACTCAGCGTAAACACGCTGGGGTGCTACGCCGCGAGCTGGAATGGCTAAAGCGCGGGGCTAAAGCCCGCAGCACCAAACAAAAAGCCCGCATTGATCGCGTCCATGCGATGCAGGCTCAGGAGTTTAAGCAAACTCAAGACGCAGTAGAGATTTCTACCGTAGGGCGGCGCATTGGCAAAAAGGTGATTGAACTCACCGAGATTACAAAAGCCTATGACGATCGCACCCTAATTCACAACTTCACCTACACCTTCAACCCGGATGATCGCATCGGCATCATTGGCAGCAACGGCTCTGGCAAATCCACACTGATGAATATCATCACGGGCAAAGTCGAGCCAGATTCTGGCACCGTAGACATTGGCACCACCATCCACATCGGTTACTTCGATCAATACTCCGATGATGTGTCGATGAATGACAACCTGCGGGTGATCGACTATCTCAAAACCGTGGCCGAACTGGTGAAAACCAACGACGGCAGCATCATTACCGCCTCCCAAATGCTGGAGCGCTTCTTGTTCCCGCCGGATCAACAATATGCACCGATTCATAAACTCTCGGGGGGTGAAAAGCGGCGGCTGTTTCTGCTGCGCGTGCTAATGCAGGCCCCTAACGTGCTGATCTTAGACGAGCCTACGAACGACTTGGATGTGCAAACTCTGGGCGTGCTAGAAGATTATCTGGAAGACTTTAACGGCTGCGTCATTGTCGTATCTCACGATCGCTACTTCCTGGACCGCACCGTAGATATGGTCTTCGCCTTTGAAGACGGCGGCACCCTGCGGCAATACCCCGGCAACTATTCGCTCTATCTCGACTACAAAAAAGCTGAAGCAGACCAAGCCAGTTTAGCGGCTAAAGCGGAGGCCTCCACCCGTTCAAAACCAAAACAATCAGAGCCTGCGGCAACCAGTGCTCCCCCCACCGTAGCGGTTGCTAATCAACCTGCCGCTCAATCTCCCCCATCGATCAATGGTCGCAAGCTCTCTTACAAAGAGAAACGGGAATATGAGCAGCTAGAGCACCAAATTCCTACCCTAGAAGAAGAGCGTGAAACTCTAGAGCAAACACTCTATCAGAACCCGCCCGATGACTTTGAAGCACTGCAACAGATCACGGAACGACTCGCAGCCATCACCCACCAAATTGATGTATCCACAGAACGCTGGATGGAACTGGCTGAACGCTTGGAGTAAGTCAGCGTCAGATCACTGTGAGTCAAGGTTGAAGGAATGCTAAGGAGAACTGGAATAGCATCTCATTGGATAAGGCGAACCACTTCACGGATGATGTAGTGGTGAACGCCCCATCATGGTTATGAACCCTCAAACCAGCGCGTTAGGCGCTACATAACAGACCTGGGTTAAAGGTTAAACCACGCTCCATCAAAATAAAGACCCCTATGCCCCGCAAAACGCTATATCTCGCGAGCGCCTATGGCTTTTCGCAACAGTAAAAAACGCTGTTACTGCCACCGTTTATCCACGCCCTAGAGCAGCTCGGGGCAGAGGTATGGGAACCGTTTGCTCGCAATAATCAGGTAGATTTTTCGCAGCCGGGATGGGCGTATCAGGTGGCGCAGGCTGATCTAAGGGATGTGAAGGCGTGCGATGGAATTTTTGCGATCGTCAACGGCACTCCGCCCGATGAAGGCGTGATGGTGGAACTTGGCGTGGCGATCGCCCTCCAAAAAGCAATCTTTCTCTTCCGGGACGACTTTCGCCTGTGCAGCGATAGCGAAGACTATCCTCTCAACTTGATGGTGTTTGCTGGACTGCCAAAGACCACGTGGCGCGAGTTTGTTTACGCATCTATAGAAGAACTGAGCGACCCGACTAAAGCGCTGCGTCGCTGGCTGACCTCGCCATCCTAATGGGCTAGGCTGGGGCATTTGCAATGCTGCGTTTGCCCCACTATTTTTCAGTCATCGTCCAGACGCCTTCTTCCCACACTTCATCACTGGGGGGATGGCTGAGCCAGTAGTTGATGCGTTGCAAGTGCAGCTCACTGGGCTTATCGCGGTTGTCTAGATCTTCCAAAATAGTGCCAAATTTCGTGAGGGCGCTGGTGAACTGACGCTTGAGGTAGAATTCGCGTCCGGCATGATACAGCTCAATTTTGCGCTTTTGGGCATCCGTTAGCGCTTCTGATTGCAGGCCCACCAATTCGTAGATGCTCACGGGTTTGGTTTTGCCTTTCACGCGAATGCGATCGAGTTCGCGCACCCAAACGCGATCGCGACAAGGCGCATAGGTCATCTCACTCACAATAATGTCGGTGCCATACTGCTTGCTAGCACTTTCTAGACGGGCGCTTAGGTTAACGCCATCGCCAATAGCGGTGAATTCCATTCGCTTGCTAGAGCCAATGTTGCCGCTAATCACCATATCGGAATTGATGCCAATGCCAATGCGAATGGGAACCAAGTTCCGCTCTACCCGCTCGGCATTAAAGTGCAGCAGGCGATGGCGCATTTCTACCGCGGTTTGCACCGCCATCCACGGATGATCGGCCAACGGCAGCGGCGAGCCATAAACCGCCATGATCGCGTCGCCAATGTACTTGTCTAGCGTGCCCTTGTGGCTAAAGACAGCCTCCACCATCGACTCGAAGTAGTGGTTAAGCATTTCCACCACTTCTTCGGCGGCCATGTTTTCGGTAATGGTCGTGTAGCTGCGGATGTCGGAGAACAGAACGGAGACCTCTTTGCGATCGCCCCCCATCTTAGCCGCATCGGGATTTTCGAACAGCTGTCGTGCCACTTCTTCGCTCATATAGCGCGACATGGTTAGCTTCAGTCGTTTTTCATCGCTGATATCTTCCATCACCACCAGCACCCCCGACACCTCAGTGGCATCGCTGGCATTGGCAATGGTGCTGATAGACAGGTTAATGCTGTGCTGCTCTTGCCCCTCTACTTCCTGCAGCGTTAGATCGGGATAGTATTGCTGGCTGCATTTCTCATCGGTGGGGTGCAACGCCATGGTGATCCAGCGCGGAAACTCGCCTTTTTCAAGGGTGATTAGGTCTTGAACCAGCGTGCCCTCAAGGCTGGCATTGACATCAAACCCCAGCAGTTCTCGAGCGCTTTCGTTTGCGGCGAGGATCACACCGTGCTTGTTGGTGGAGATGACGCCGTTGGTGAGCGATCGCAAAATATCTCGTTGCAATTGCTCTTGCTGCTTCACCGTGGCAAAGAGCTTAGCATTTTGCAGTGCCACACCCGCCTGGATGTTAAACGCCTTCATAAACTCTTGGTCGTTGCGATTAAAGCTAGCCCGCCACATATCGGGCGCTTCAGGATAGTTGGCCGGATCGTAGGGAGGATAGTCGCCTTGCTTTTTCTTGTTAATCAGCTGGGTGACCGCAATCAGCTCACCATCCGCATTAAACACGGGCATACAGAGGATGCTGCAACTGCGGTATCCCGTTTTCTTGTCGGTTTCTTTTGCAGTGTCAGAGTTGGGATGGTTGTAGAGATCAAAGGGAATCAGGAGCGGTTCGCCGCTGGTTGCCACTTGGCCTGCAAAGCCTGCATCCATGGGAATGCGGATTTCTTGCAGCACGTTGTTGATCGGGATCTTCGTCCACAGCTGGTGGCGATCGCGATCCAACAACCACAGCGTACTGCGATCCGCCTGCATCAGTTCCTGAGCTTCTTCCATCACCCGCGCTAGGGTTTCTTCTAAGTCCAAACTGCTCTGGCTTAGGGCTTTGGTAGCCTTCATCAGCGCCGAGGCGGCCCGCTGCTGCTGGGTAGCCTTATAAAATGAGCGAGATGATTCTAGGATCAGCCGAATCGAGGGCGCAAAATCCTCAAATACCTGCTCGTCCTCGCAGGTAAAGCCCGCCAGGTCAATTTTTTCATCCAGCGGCAGGGTGCGATCGCACGCCGGTTTTAGCTTATTAATCAGCTGAACCACTGCCACGAGATCCCCCTCTGGCGTCAACAGTGGCAGCGCCAGCATCGTGTAGGTGCGGTAGTGGTTCTTTTTATCAAACTCCTGCGCCGCCGCCGAGCGCGGATCGGTGTAGAAATCGTAGGGAATATTGACCACCTGCTTTTGGGTGGCGACTTCTCCCGCAATGCCGACATGGATAGGGAACCGCAGCTCTAAGTTATTGCCCTGTTCATCTTTGGCCACGATCGACCACAACTCGTCTTTATCGTCATCGAGCAAAAAAATCGTCGTGCGATCGGCGTTCAGCAATTCCCCTGTTTTTAGGGTGATGGATCGCAGCATCTCGTTGAGGATGGCGTCAAACCCTTGAGAATCGAGCACACTGTCGAGCATTGACAGGGTCTGATTCACCACTTGGAGCTTTTGCTCCACATCCGTGACCACCTGCTTAAAGGTGTCTTGGGTGAGAGGTGCTAAAAATGCGGAAAACGACCCATGCGTGGTGGCAAGGGCGCTGGTAGTGTTGGGTTGCGATTGGGGGGCATGCACGGGGCCAGCAAACAATGCGTCAGGACGATCTGAAAATAGGATATCAACATCTGCTGTAGCAGATGGATCGGATGAGTCGCTGTCTGCCGCATCCACCACAAGTTCTGCCGCAACGGCTACCGCGTCTATTTCGATGGCATCGGGGCTGGATCGGGCTGGATGGGCTGTGCGACTGGGATACGACGATGGGGTAGCAGTCATGGGTGGATGCACACTCGTAGAAAAGGACGAGAGCGGAAATTGCACGACACAGGCACGCCGGTCAATAGTCCTCGTAGACAGTGGTGGGCGATCGCCCCTCCAGAACAGCATTCATCTGGTCTTGGGGCTGACCCACCCACCGAGCCATCGATAACGATTCAGGATTCATTAAAACCGCAGCATTCGTGGATGCATCCACTAAGACTCTAGCCATCTCGAGAGAATCCGACAAGGCACACTCGATACGATTGAACCGATTGGACGATTCTCATCGGGCGATATTGAATCTAAATCCACCGGGGTCGAGTCCATGGCGGCTGCCATCCTGCCTCTCGCACCAAAACGGCTTGCCATACCAAGCGCGGCTGCAACAGAAGACTGTCCCAGAATACCCAGGAACCTCGCGGATGAAACAGGGCTAACGCAGCACCCAATCGTAATTCAGGACTTTATCTATGCGGCTCGGGGGAGCGATCGCCCGGCCATCACCCGGCCATAAAACTGTTGGAGTTGCTGTGTTGCCGCCGCCCAGCCCCATCGTTCGGCTTCGGCGCGGGCGTTCTGTCGCAGGGTATTGCGCTCAGTTGTTTCGCGAAGCAGGCGCTGAGTCGCGGCGATCGCCCCATTCTCATCCTGAGGATCAAACAAATAGCCATTCACCCCATCGGTCACAATGTCGGGAATGCCACCCGCATTGGCTGCAATCACTGGACAACCGGCTGCCATAGCCTCGAGCAGCACCAGCCCCAACGTCTCCGTTCGGGACGGAAACACAAAGGCATCGGCTGAGGCAAACGCTGCACCCAAGGTTTGGCCCGTCATATAGCCGGCAAAAAAGGTCGGTGTGCCTTCAAATATCTTTTCTAAATCGGCGCGATAGGGGCCATCCCCTACAAGCGCCAGCCGCGCATTGGGAATGGCCGCCAATACCGGCTTGATGCGGTCAATTTCTTTCTCTGCCGAAAGTCGCCCTACATAGAGCAGCAGCGGCGATTCGGGACTGCCCTGTGTGAGGTGCGATCGCATGTCACCACTCGCCAAGCTCGGGTCAAACAGCTCTACATCGACCCCTTTCTGCCACACATCTACCCGCTCAATGCCGTGGCTCTCCAGCGCATCCTGCATCGCTGTCGAGGTGACGAGGTTAATCTCGGCCTGGTTATGCATCAACTTCAGCAGTTCCCACAGCACCCCTTCCAGCATCCCCAGCCCATAATGCTCTAGATACTTGGGCAGATGCGTGTGATACGACGCTACTAGGGGAATCCCCAATGACTTGGCATAATACAGTCCTCCCAACCCCAACACCGCTGGGTTAACGATGTGGATCAAGTCTGGCTGAAACAGCTCCAGCTCTTTACGAATCGATGGTCGCGGCAGCGCTAACTTCAGTTCCGGATAGAGCGGCAACGGAAATCCTGGCACACCGTTAATCCGCGCGCCCTTATACTCACTTAGACCCCCTTCGGGAGAAAACACCACCACTTGGTCACCCATCCGCTGCAAGTGATCCACGGTGTGGCTCAGGCGCGTTACGATGCCGTCCACTTTAGGCAGAAAGGTTTCCGTAAATAGAGCGATGCGCATACCGGGAGTTAGGGATTAGGGAGTTAAGGGCTAGAGGGGGGACTTAAGGCTTAGGGGTTAGGGAGTAGAGGACTTCTATCCTCTCCGACGCTAACCCCTTATCGCTAACAACTAGCCACGCCACTTCACCTTAGGTAGAATCTCTGTCTCGTCTACGCGGTGCTTATACTTAATGGCCACGTTGAGTAACGAGTCGAGAAGGGAATCGGAGAGGTAATGCGGCTCTAAGCCTAAGCTGATCAGGCTAGTATTTTTAGCATTAAAGTAGTGCTCTTCGAGCTCTACCCGAGGATTTTCTAGGTGATCCACCTGAACCTTCATTCCCAGTGCTTCCCCGGCCTTTTGCACCATGGTTGCGAGATCGCCCACGCTAAACAGTTCGGTGAACTGGTTAAACACGCGGAATTCACCTGCCTTGGCGGGGTTTTCGCAGGCAATTTCGATGCAGCGCACGGTATCGCGAATATCCAACAAGCCTCGGGTCTGTCCGCCTTTGCCATAGACCGTTAGGGGATGACCAATGGCAGCTTGAATGCAGAATCGGTTCAGCGCGGTGCCAAACACACCATCATAGTCTAGGCGGTTGATGAGCAGCTCATCCATGCCGGTTTCTTCTGTCAGCACGCCATAGACAATGCCCTGGTTGAGGTCGGTGGCACGCAAGCCCCAAATTTTGCAGGCAAAGTGGATGTTGTGAGAGTCGTGAACCTTGCTGAGGTGATAGAACGAGCCGGGCTGCTTGGGGTAAGGCAGTGTGTCTTTACGCCCATTGTGCTCGATTGTAATGTAGCCTTCTTCAATATCAATATTGGGGGTACCATACTCGCCCATGGTGCCCAGCTTCACCAAATGGCAATCGGGGAAGTGCTCATGCATGGCATAGAGCAGATTCAGGTTGCCGATGACGTTATTATGCTGCGTGAGAACGGCGTGCTCACGGTCAATCATAGAGAAGGGAGCGGAACGCTGCTCGCCGAAATGCACCACGGCATCAGGCTGGAACTGGAGCATGGCGTTCTTTAGGAACGGGTAGTCACAAATGTCGCCCACGAATAGATCAATGGACTTGCCAGTCAAGTCTTGCCAGCGCTGGAGCCGCTGCTGAATCGGTGCAATCGGAGTGAGGGTGCCGATACACAGTTGGTTGTCCCAGTGTCGTCGCACTAGGCTATCCAGAATGGCAACGTCGTGTCCTCGATTTGATAGATAGAGCGCGGTTGCCCATCCGCAATATCCATCTCCGCCAATAACTAAGACTCTCATCTGCTTCAGCCATACTTAGCGTGTCTCCGCTAAACATACCAGAGTTTGCGTCTGGTTGGGATCACCTATCTAGAAAACAGTGTCGCGGTCGAAAAAGTAGGGTTTGCAGACTCTCGGTGCTTTGCAGCGCGGTCGTTTGGCGCTGGCACGGCCCCAAGCCTTATCGGCAGATCTCTCTGCAAATTTTTCTGAAGAAATTTAGAGAATCTGGGTTGAGTTTCAACAATTCTCGCTTCCACTCTCCGCACTGTGAGTTTGGGATGCGCTCAAACCTTTAATTTGCAAGGCACCTCAAGGGTTTTGGGGCACCGTGCGCTATCGTGCCCCAAAATCCGTCTTGACTCGAATTAACGTTGCATCGAACGTTCCATAGGTTTTCTATAGGTTCAAGGTGCAATATGATACAGAATTCGGGGTGTTGTGAGCTTGGGTGTGGCGGCGGCGATCGCCCTACATTGGCAGGTTGAAGCAACTCAGCGGGTTGAAAGACGGGTTTTGGAAGAAGGACGTTGATATGAAGCTTGATTTGTTACGGTCTGGTGTGATGGCGGCGGCGATTGCCCCGGTGATCTCTCTGGCGATCGCCCTGCCCGCCTTGGCGGATATGGGCACCTTGAGAGCTAGCCCCGGCAGTCGCGTCAATGTGCGCGAAACACCCTCCACGAGCGCCCGCATTCGGCACTATGGCCTAGGGGGCGATCGCGTCGAAATCTTGGCGTCTACCAACGCGCCCGACGGCTATACCTGGTACTCTGTGCGGTTCCCTAACTCCGGCGCGCGCGGCTGGGTGCGCGGCGACCTCATGCAGCTAGACGGAGCCTCAACGCCTCCCTCTGATTCGTTTGCCCCTCAGCGCATTTCCTTTGCGCCGGGCGCGGCATCGGCCAATGTGGGTGGGCAGGTGCAGGGCTACCAAGTGCGCGATTATCTGCTGAACGCCAGAGCCGGACAAACCATGTTTACCCAAGTGATTGGCACGAGCCCCTTTCTTCAGATTGTGGTGTCTGCACCCAATGGCAGCACTTTGTATACCGGGGGCGGAAACTGGTCAGGTGCGCTGCCTAGCTCTGGCGATTATCGCGTGCGGGTGCAGATTGTGCCGGAAGAACGAGACAATGCCAGCGCAGAATATAGCTTGACCATCGGCATTCGGTAGGTCGAATCGCGGCTTCGTGCCGCCTAAATGATAAAAAGCAGCCTACGCTAAGCGTGAGCTGCTTTTTGTTGCGTTGTTGCCCTTGCCTGAGCCGCGTCGCAATGCTGTACCTGTTGTAACCGATAGGTTGCAGTGCAACGCGAAAACAACGCTCTCGAACTCGCGTTAGCTCAAGCTCGAGATCCACCCATTAACCCGGTGAGTCAGGATGACAGAGGATGCGATCGCCCCAGAACGGGTCAAATTTTGGCATAAGCAACGCTACACCAATTTAGAACTGTTGCATGCTCATTACGTCACCCATGCGTTTAGTCGGCATGCCCACGACACGTTTGCCGTGGGGGTGATTTTGCAGGGGGCCGAAGCCTTTGACTATCGGGGAACACAGCAGATCGCGCCAGCAGGGCATGTAGTGGTGATCAATCCGGGCGAACCCCATACTGGATCGGCTGCGACCAGTGCCGGGTGGACCTATCGGATGCTGTATCCCAGCAGAGACCTGTTGCAGCAAGCCGCTGCCGAGGTCGGGAGAAAATCCACGGCTGAGCCTTGGTTTACCAACGCTGTCCTTCAAGATCAGGCGCTGTGGCAATCGCTCCTATCGCTGCACTTGGCCTTAGAGCACTCCCCCTCGCGTTTAGAACAAGACTCGCGCCTGATATGGGCCTTGGCCCAACTGGTGCGACGCCACGCAGAGGTTCATGCACCAGCCCCTTCCCTCAAGCCCGAAACGGCAGCTATTCAGCGGGTGCGAGACTATCTGCATGCGCACATGGCCGACAACCCCTCCTTAAAGACCTTAGCGGCGATCGCCCATCTCAGCCCCTACTATCTGCTGCGCCAGTTTCAGCAACAGGTGGGGGCATCGCCCCATGAATATGTGAGAGGGCTGCGGCTCACTCGCGCCAAAGCCTTGCTGCTGAATGGGTGGACGATCGCCGAGGTCGCTCATCACACGGGGTTCGCCGATCAGAGCCACCTCACGCGCCAGTTTAAGCGGGCCGTGGGCGTCACCCCCGGATGCTATCAACACGCGGCACTATCGCTGCGCTGAGCGATCGCCCTGCGAACTCGGCAACGAAGGCCGCCGATCATAGGGCATGGGAATGTATTGCACGGACGGACGCCCCGTCGCCGGCTGAGGATAAAGCTCCATCAGAGAATAGATTTCCATCGGCAACCCTGCGACCACAGGCAAGCCTAGTTCAGTCGCTTCTTCCACCGTAACCGGATAGTCGTGGGTGACTCGCCCCGTCGTCAGCGAGTCAATAATTTTGTCGATATTTTCGGGCAGCACCTTTTGCTTGGGGTT
>JBGTOF010000204.1:0-60190 GCA_041742695.1 Elainellales cyanobacterium
CAAACAGATTTACGTCTTAGACGACACGCGCCGTCCTGAGGTGGCCCAGATGTCCGCAGACTTGGGCTGCCACTACATCATCCGCCCCACGAATCGTCATGCCAAAGCCGGAAACCTCAACCACGCCCTTGCCAAAACCCATGGTGAACTGATCGTCGTCTTTGATGCCGACTTTGTGCCCACCACCAACTTTCTAACCCGCACCATCGGCTTCTTTAGCGACCCGAGTGTGGCGCTGGTGCAAACCCCTCAAACCTTTTATAACGCCGACCCGGTCGCCCGAAACCTAGGACTAGAGAACGTGCTGACCCCTGAGGAAGAAGTGTTCTACCGCCAAATTCAGCCGTTTCGGGATGGGGCGGGCAGTGTCATCTGCGCGGGTACGTCGTTTGTGATGCGTCGCCACGCGCTAGAAGAGGCAGGCGGCTTCGTGACAGAGTCTCTAAGCGAAGATTACTTCACCGGCATTCGCATTTCAGCGCAGGGTTATCGGCTGGTTTATCTCAACGAAAAGCTAAGTGCCGGGCTAGCAGCAGAAAACATTGCAGCGCACACCATTCAGCGCATCCGCTGGGCCCGGGGCACCCTACAAGCCTTTTTCATCTCCTCCAACCCGCTGACGATTCCCGGCTTAAGTCTGATTCAGCGGCTCGCGCATCTAGAAGGCCTCTTAAGCTGGTTTACGAGCCTATCGCGGGTGGGTTTCTTGCTCATGCCGCTGGCCTATTCTTTCTTGGGCGTCATTCCCCTACGGGCCACCGCCGCAGAACTGTTGTACTTTTTCTTGCCCTATTATGTGGTGAGCCTAACGGTGTTTTCCTGGCTGAATGAGCGATCGCGCTCTGCCATTCTGTCCGATATTTATTCCTTTGCCCTGTGTTTTCCGCTGGCAATTACAGTGGTGCAGTCAATGCTGCATCCATTCTCGAAGGGGTTTCAGGTAACGCCCAAAGGGCTTTTGAGCGATCGCTTCTCATTTAACTGGAAGCTCGCAACCCCACTGTTGCTCATCTTTATGCTCACAGCCGTTAGTCTGTGGATGAACGTCAGCCAAAGCCTAGTGCAGAATAGCCATCTGCTCTTGGCGGCCGCCGATGCAGAACCAGTGCGGGGGTTGGGAATTGGTTGGTTTTGGAGCATTTACAATCTAGCAATGGTGAGCATTGGTCTAATTATTTTGATGGATGTGCCCCGTACAAGCCTTTACGACTGGTTTGACCTACGCCGCACGGTGAAGCTTCAGGTGGGCGATCGCACCCTTTGGGGCACCACCACCCTGCTGTCTGAAGAGGGGGCAGAGATTGCGCTGACTCAGCCTTGGCCTGAGTGGTCGGCCCATGCCGCCGCGAATCCCCTGCCGATAGAACTGACGCTGATGGAAGACGGCATTGTAGTGCAGGGGCAACTCGCCTGTAGCGCCGACTCAACAGAACGGCTCAACCCGTCAGCTCAAACAGTGCACGTTACGTTTGCACCATTGTCTATCGCAACCCATCGCCAACTAGTGACTCTGCTTTACTGTCGCCCGGGTCAGTGGACCAACCGCTGCACACCCGGAGAGCTGGCGTCGCTCTGGTTTTTGCTGCGGGCGATGCTGCGGCCACGAGTGTTGTTCGACCGATCCAAGAAAATGCGGGCGATCGCCGTTGCCCCCCACTAAGCCGCCCGTCATCCAACGATTCAACAGGTTCTAAACACCCATTCATTTAATCTCGCTGAAAAGGCTAAGGGCTGGCAGATGTCTCCATCTTTTAAGGCTTAGCTTCGCACTTGAACCGGCATAACCAGGTAGGTCATCTTGGTGCCGCCCAAAGGCGTGAGAATACAGGGACTCGTGGCCGTGTTGCACTGCAATTGCACCTCGGTGGAATTGAACACCTTGAGTCCATCCAGCAAATAGCGCACGTTAAACGCGATTTCTAGATCTTCGCCAGAAATTTGCGCGGCCACCGTTTCTCGTCCGCTGCCCACATCGGGGGCATCCACCGATAGGGTCAGCGATTGCTGAGCGCTGTCAAGCGTCATCTTGACGATGTTGTTTTTTTGATCGGCCAACACAGCAATGCGTTCGAGGGCTGAGGCGATCACCCGACGTTCTACTGTAATCTGTCGAGAAAACTGCCGAGGAATGAGCTGTCGATAGTTGGGATACTGCCCCTCGAGCAGGCGACTCGTAAGCCGCTGATGCTCCCATTCCACAATGAGCTGCCCCTGGTCAAACCGAATGGCGATCGCCTCTGTTGCCGAATGCATCTGCACCATCCGTTCCAGTTCGCGCAGCGCCTTGCCTGGCACCGTCACATCAAATCCCTTTTTCAGCACGGCATCCCCTCCAGCATTGGTGGTTTGCACCACCGCCAGCCGATGCCCATCCGTCGCGGCAAACTCCATCGACTCAGGTTCTACCGTCAGATGCACCCCAGTCAACACCTGCTTTGCCTCGTCTGCGCTAGTGGAAAACAGCGACCCGCGCAGCCCTTCCAACAACGCCTCAACTGGCAGCATTGCCACATCGCCCTCTTCTAACAGCGGCAGCGATGGGTAGTCTTCTGCGCTAATGCCTCGCACTTGGTAATGGCCAGACAGTGACGTGAGCGTCGCCACTTGCTCCTCAGATGTCTCTAGCGTTATCGGCCCTTCCGGCAACCGCGACACAATATCCCCGAACAGCTTAGCTGGTAGCGTTAGCGTCCCACCTGTTTCAACTTCAGCGGCAAAGCTAGTTTGCACCCCCAAGCTCAAATCAAATCCGGTCAGTTTTACTCGCTGGGTATCTACATCAGCAATCAGAAGCACATTCGCCAAAATAGGGTGGGAGGGGCGCGGTGGCACAACCCGACTCACCAGTGACAGATGGGTATTGAGGTCAGCTTGGGTACAAGTCAGTTTCATATCGGCTGAAGGGCTCAGAAGCATGGGGGTTGGAATTGAGCATGAAGGCTTGGAAGGTCATCGTATCACCCTTGCTTCTGGGGTTCAACGAGTTTTTTTTAACTCTCGCAAATCCCTAAACCCTGTCATTTGGATCGGATCCGGTTTTTTTAAAAGAAAGAAATTGATCGTAGTAGTAGAGTCTGTGGAAACTGTGGAAAAAAGCCGGGATCGCCACAAGACCTACTGATCATGCGGGTTTAAACCTGTGGAAAAGGTGTGGAAAAGATCACTGATTCTACACAAGTACAGGCGCACGCCCGATCCTTTCCCCATCAGCCATCGGGTTTTCCTGATCTTTTCCGGGGGTTTTCCACAGAATTCACTGAGTTTTCCACAGTGGGAATTAGATTGAGGGGGCGGGCGATCGCCCCAGCGCAACAAAAGTTTGAACTATATCCTGTTCGGATCTGACGATGCTCTGAACAGGCCCTAAATTGGTTCGAGCAGCCAGTGCCTATACGGCATCCAGCCCTTATCCATGCATCCCAACGGCTAAGGCAACGCGGCAGAATTCAATAGTCATGGCCCAACCCTCTATATGTGGGGAAGAGGTTGGGATTCTCAGTAACCCCGCCTGGCTTGACCAAATCAACATTGCTTTGCTTTTAGGATAGAAATATTTCTAAAAGCCGATCGGTCGGCCTGCAAACTGCCGTGATATTTGGTACAACCAATGGAACCGTCTCTCGCTACACTAGTGATTGACATTGGAGTGTTACAGACTTGTCACAGATTTCAGCTATGGTTTCGATGACGACGATGCTTGCAGATTTAGTGCTGGCAACTATTTCTGCTGCGTCTGCTGCTCCAACGGTGGCTCCCGAAAAGACACGCCAAACCGTTCCCAAGCTCTACCCCAATTACAAAGTCATTGTGCTGAATGATGATGTCAACACGTTTCAGCACGTGTCTGAGTGCTTAATGAAGCACATTCCAAATATGACGAGCGATCGCGCATGGGCGCTGACCGAGCAGGTGCATTTTGAAGGACAGGCTGTCGTGTGGACAGGGCCTCAAGAACAGGCTGAACTCTATCATCAACAGCTGTCGTGGGAAGGGTTGACCATGGCTCCGCTAGAAGCAGCTTGAACGGAGCAAAGGTAGGATGGTTCGCAAAAAGCAGCAAGGAGGCGATGCGGGGGCATCGAAGGGGCGTCTGGTATGGAATCACTCAACCCATGTCCCTGGTCTGATTCCGGTGCTGACTGCGCTGACTCAGGTAGAGGGCATCAGCACCATTACTCCCGCTGTGATTGGTCGAGCCCGGTCGAATGCGCCTACCCTCAATATCAAAATATCGGTTCCTGTGCGGGGCGGGTTTAAGCTAATTGCCCGCAAAGGCAAGTTGTTTCAAGAAGTGTTTGTGATTACAGGGCTGAGCCGTGATGCGTTAGAAACGGCGATCGCCCTAGCACTAGGCTAAAAGACTGCGGGTTTGAGATACAAGAGGGTGCTTGCCGTAATGCCAAGTTTGCCAAAGCAACCCTACTGTAATCAGCCATGACGCTATAGGGCCACCGGTTGCCTTTCTCCTCCTAATGCTCCCCAGGCTGCAGGCCTTACAAAACTTCGATATTATCGATGCGCTGCATGTCGCGATCTACCTCAAACCACAAGGCCCGGTTGCGTGGGTCAGTGCGGAGGGCTTTGTTAAGGTAAAGCCGTGCCTTGTCAGGTTGATTCAGATTTACCAGGTGCCGCCCCCAGCGCTGATAGGCGATCGCCATCCATTGCCGCACTTCTGCATCATGAGGCAGTCGCTGGGCTAACCCTTCAACCAGGGCGATCGCCCGAGGAAAGCGATGCTCCCGCAACAGCTGTTGCAGTTGTGCATACATCTGCTGCTTAATCTGCTGGTCAGCGCCTGAGTGGCTAGCATCGTAGGACACAGACCCCTGATAAGTACTGACAGGTATGGTGGTGTTCCCTTCAATATCAACGGTCACCACAACCTCTTCTGAATCCTCTAGCCTCGGCTCATCTGGTTTGATAGAGGCAACCAGCCGCTTATAAGCCGTTGTGATGCGAATAAACTTATCTTCAGCTGCTGCGTCTTCAGGATTCACATCTGGATGATAGCGCCGTGCCAGCCGCCGATAGGATGCTTTGACATCGTCATAACTTGCCTGTTCCCGCAGACCGAGCACCCGATAGCAATCCGTAAGATTCATCCAATTACGCAGCAGAATTGAGGACCCAGACCAACCCATCCAGAAATCAGCCTAGCGGCATTTGTTCTAGCTATCCTGAATTCTGCCACCAGAAACGGAAAAACAATCATCAATCTATCAAACGTCGGTCTATCAAATGGTGGGTTTGGCAAGTTGCCCATTCGATAGAAGTTTGATGGCGCACTTCAGTCCTGCGCTGTAGGGCTAAAATACGTGCCTAGGATGGTGCAGTCCAAGTCGGAGGCCGCACCATCCTAGGCATATGTCGAAGTGACGTTGATTAGAGATAAACTGCTCTCCAACTCAGAACTTAGGAGATTGCCGAAAAGAACGTCCCCACCTTGAGCAAACAATCGTAAAGCCTTTGGCTTGGCTACGCCAACGCTCCTGCAGCTGAACGGCTGATTGATGCGGGATGTGTCCTTTGTCAGACATCTCCTTAGCTCGCTTTAACGTGCCCAGAATTTGGGCTACAGCACTCATGCTGCACTAAGAATTGAGAGGGAGGGAACGGTTGAGCGCTTTATGCTGCCGATGCATCTGAAATCACACGATCGATTAGCCCATAGGCTTGGGCGGCTTCTGCCGATAGAAAATAGTCGCGATCGGTATCTTTTTCGATCTGCTCTGTGGTTTTGCCGGTGTGGAACGCCATCAGATCGTTCAACTCTTTCTTAATGCGCAAAATTTGCCGTGCTTCAATATCGATGTCGGTGGCTTGCCCTCGACCAGTGCCGCCCAGCGGCTGGTGAATCATGATGCGGGAATGGGGCAACGCTACTCGCTTACCCGGAGCCCCAGCGGCCAGCAAAAAGGCACCCATCGACGCGGCTAGCCCTACACAAATCGTCACCACTTCTGGCTTAATGTGCTGCATCGTGTCGTAGATTGCCATCCCGGCTGTTACAGACCCGCCAGGCGAGTTGATGTAGAGATAAATGGGCTTATCAGGGTCTTCGGAGCTGAGATACAGCATGGAGGCCACGATGGAGTTGGCGATATTGTCGTCTACATCGCGGCTTAGGAAAATAATGCGCTCTAGGCTAAGGCGATCGTAGATGTCGATCCACTGCTCATAGGAGCTGCCTGGAAAGCGATAGGGAACTTTTGGAACACCAATAGGCATAGGATTTCACCAAACGATGGAAAAAACGGTTGAACGGATGATTAAGGGATTAAGTGGCCGCAGCGGCTAGCGCGTTAGGCAGGGGCGATCGCTCCAATACCCGATCGACTAGCCCATAGGCTTGGGCTTCGTGAGGATCAAGGTAGAGCCGACGCTCGCTATCTTTCGCTAGCTTCTCAGTGGGTTGCCCGGTCAGACCCGACAAGATGCTAAACAGGGTGTCACGGTCGGACAGCACCTTCTTCGCCATGATTTGAATGTCGGTGGCTTGCCCACGCCCGCCTACGTAAAACGGATTTAGCACAATGGTGGAATGGGGAAGCGACAGCCGAAAGCCCTTGGTTCCCGCAGCCAGCAGCAGCGTCGCCGAACCCGCAGATTGCCCCAAGCAAATGGTGTGGATAGGCGCCTTGATGTGCTGCATGGTGTCATAGATGGATAGACCCGCTGCCATCGACGCCATCATGCCTGGCATTACCTCATCTCCGGGTGAGTTGATATAGAGGTAAATCGGCTTGGTAGGATCGTCTGAGTCGAGATACAACATCATGCTGACAATGAAGTTTGCCAGCCCATCGTTAATAGCGTCGTCCAGAAAAATAATCCGGTCAAAGGCAAGACGTGTGTAAATATCGACAAGCTGGGTATTGGTGCTACCCGGATAGCGATAGGGAACTTTCATGGCGACACCGACAAAAACAGAGGACGAAAATCCGAAACGCGCTATCAGACTAAGCTCGCTCAACCGTGAGAAGGCGGCTCGCCTGATGGAGCGTATGTTATAAACCTAATGCCAAGACGGCGCTAGGCAGACTAAGCCATTGCAGGGAGTGCCTTAGGCAAATCCTTCGTGCTTTCAAGCACCCGGTCAATGAGCCCATATTCCATGGCTTCATGCGGGTTGAGGTAGAAGGTTCGGTCGGTGTCTTTGGCAATTTTTTCTGCCGACTGGCCGGTGTTCTTCGCGAGAATATCTAGGATAGCAGCGCGATTTTCCAGCACTTCCTTCGCTCGAATTTGAATGTCGGTGGCTTGACCCTGGGCTCCACCACGGGGCTGATTCAATACGATGGTGGAGTGGGGTAGGCTGGCGCGGCAGCCTTTGGTGCCCGCTGACAAAATCATGGCGGCAGCACCCATGGCTTGCCCAATGCAGATGGTATGCACCGGCGGTTTGATGTAGCTTAGGGTGTCGCAGACAGCAAAGGCTTCGGTTTCAAACCCGATCGTTTCTCCGGTATACCAGAGGGTGCCAGTGGAGTTGATGTAGAGATAGATCGGCTTTTCGGGATCATCGAATTGCAGGTATAGCAACTGCGCGATGATCAGTCGGGTAAAGTCTTGGCGGGGATCGCGCTTGGCATCGTCGAGGGAGTGCAGCGGCCCACCCAGATAAACGATGCGCTCTTTGAGCATGAGGGATGGCAAATCTGGCGGAGGCGTACGGTAGTATGCGTCTCCGTAGAATGCAGATTGGACAGCCTTAATGGGTGAACTCATACGTTGCGTTTGGTTGCAGTGCGTGGGCGATCGCCCCAATGATGAAGCAATCTTCCTAACATAGTAGCGTGAACCCTATCAGGATTGTGCTGGAGGCAGATGACGGGGTAGGGGTACAGTTGTGGTAGGCGATCGCCCGGTCAACCCGGTGAGACCATTAGCAATCAGGTGAGGCCGAGCTGAAGTCTGCCGACGGCGAGCATTGAGGCAGAAGCAGCATAAAGCTACGCCAAATTTTTTCTAGCTAGGCTTGCGGAATTAGCCACGGCGGTGCTGAAGTTAGATATGTTATGGATGCTGGAGTAGCGCCATGCTGTCGCAGGGGATGATTTAAGCGTCTGAGAGAGTGATCCCATCTGAAGTGATCCCTTCTGAGTTGCTGATGATGGGCTCATGAGGCGTTGAGTCGTGACGTGAGACTGGCGTAATACGCTGCATGTTCATGGCTGAAACCGCATCCACCGATCAGCGACAGGCTTACCCTTAAAAAGCCAGCGCTAGGTCGCTTTACAAAATAAGCTGAGTATTGATCTGTCGTGGGGATCGTGAGCGATGAAAGTAGTTCTGCAAGCGGCGTTAAGTGATGACAGCGTTGATGTGGCTCAGCCCAATAGCCAGCGACAGTTGGCGGTGTCTATTTCTGCGCTGCAAGATACGCCAGGGCGGACGGCTCCCCTCAACCTGTGCCTGATTTTGGATCACAGCGGCTCCATGCAGGGACGCCCCCTAGACATGGTGAAGCAGGCGGCGCATCGAGTGGTAGATAGCCTGTCGCCGGGCGATCGCCTGTCGGTTGTTGGGTTTGACCATCGGGCTAAGGTGCTGGTGTCGAATCAGATAATCGACAGTCCTGCTGGGGTAAAGGCTCAAATCAACACCCTGAAGCCTAGCGGCGGCACCTCTATTGATGAGGGGATGCGGCTAGCGGTCGAAGAACTGGCGAAAGGCAAGAAGGAAAGCATTTCTCAAGCCTTTTTGCTGACCGATGGGGAAAACGAACATGGTGACAATGAGCGCTGTCTGAAACTGGCGCAGCTGGCCGCAGGTTACAACATGACGCTGAATTCTTTGGGATTTGGCGACAACTGGAATCAAGATGTCTTAGAAAAAATTGCCGATGCAGGTGGGGGTTCCCTCACCTATATTCAGCGTCCTGAGGATGCGATCGGCGCGTTTAGCCGACTGTTTGAGCGGGTGCAGTCGGTGGCGTTGACCAATGCCCATTTGCAGATGCGGCTGATGTCGGGGGTGCGGTTAGCAGAGCTTAAGCCCTTGGCTCAGGTCGTGCCCGATACGATTGAGTTGCCGCTGGTTCAAGAAGCTAATCAGGCGATCGCCCGCTTGGGTGACCTGATGTTGGATGTGCCGCGGGTGGTGCTGGTGAATCTATACGCGGGTCAGCTCGCAGAAGGGCTACAGCCGCTAGTAGAGCTGCAGGTGCGCTACGACGACCCTGGGCAACAGCTCGAGAATTGCCTATCTGAATCGGTGGTCATTAGCGCCAATGTGGTGCAGGGCTATCGACCTGAGCACAATCCCCAAGTGCAGCAGCATGTGCTGGCGTTGGCAAAATATCGGCAGACGCAGATTGCTGAGACTAAGCTGCAGTCGGGCGATCGCACGGGGGCTGCCACCATGCTGCAAACGGCTGCCAAGACAGCGCTCCAGATGGGCGACGAAAACGCCGCCACTGTGCTGCAAGAAAATGCGACACGGCTACAGTCGGGCCAAGAGTTATCAGAGAGCGATCGCAAGAAAACCCGCATCGCCTCCAAAACCAAGCTTCAGGGTCTCGATTAAACGGCAGGTTGAGCCACGCTAACTTCCCGGCAACGAATAGCAACTGCGCCTGCCGTCGAGAGCAGCGCATCTATCCGGCATGTCATTCTTGTCGCAACCGATCGGTTGCGACAAGAAAATTATTGTTCGGCGCTAGAGGCTCTGGCGCTATAGCGGCTCAGCCAGTCGCGTCCTAGGCGAATCGTCACATCCGACCGAAAGACGCCCGTGCTGTCGATTTGGACGCTGCCCAACCCTAGCGTTGATTGCACGGCGGCGGCGATCGCCGTATCCCCTCGCTGCGCGATGATTTGGGTGGTGTTGAGTGGCTCGCCCCAGTCGGGTTCAACCGACACATTGCTAAACCCATCCTCGCCTAAGATATCCACGACGCGATCGATGGCGTCCTCATCGCCGGTGCTGTTTTGAATAGAGATGCGTTCATAGCCCGACACCGGGCGATCGCCCTCGGCTGTGAGCGCTGTGGCGACCGGGCGATCGCTCAAATATTGCGTAACCAATTGGTCAATCTGGCGATAGTGTGGCAGCCAGTAGCTGGCAGCATATTCATCCGATGTGCTGAATTCTCCGGGCAGCATCAGCATTTGCACCTCAGAGCGATCCACCTGCGACCCAAAGCCAGCCAATGCAACCAACTCCTCAATGGTTAGATTGGTGTCTACGTTTTCTTGCACGACTGACAAAATTTGCGGGATTCGGGTGATCGTGGCGGGCGTTATGGCCTGCTCTACCATCGCCCGCATAAACATCTGCTGCCGCTGAACCCGGCCAATATCGCCGAGATCGTCATAGCGGAAACGAAGAAAATCAATCGACTTCTGCCCATCTAGACGCTGATGCCCTTCTTTGAGGTTGATGTAGAGGTGCTGTGAATCATCTTGATACCGCATATCGCGAGGCACATACAGCTGCACGCCACCCAGCGCATCAATCAACTTTTCTACGCCCTGAACGTTGATTCGCACATAGCGATCGATGGGCACATCGTTGAGCAGGCTGCTAACGGCGATCGCCGCTCCGGCAGGCCCGCTGTGGGCGTTGGCCTCATTAATCTTGGTCGTACCCAACCCACTCACCTGAGTGCGGGTATCGCGAGGAATCGATAGCACCGTTAGGGTATTGTCGCTGGGCTGAAATCGCAGCAGCAGCATCGTGTCCGACAACCCATCAAAGGAGTTAACCAAGGCGTGATAGCCCAGATCCCGCAGTTCTTCTGGGGGACTGGCGACATCCGACGTCAACACCTTAATGCCGAGTACGAGAATATTGACCGGTCGAGTCAGCTGCGGCAGCTGAAAGTTTGATCCAGAGGTGATGTTGTTCTGGTCAAAGGCTTGCTGATCTTCGGGACTGAGCTGCGCTTGCATCAGCGGCGTGCTGGCCAGCGATACCGCCAGCAACGCTCCAGCGATCGCCGAAGATGATGCGATGCCCAACAGCCCTAACCCAAACCAAAGAGACTTCTTCCAGCCCTTAGAGTGGCGGGGGGGGCTAGATTTGAGCCAACTCCGAACGTTATGACGGTTCACCAATGTACTTAACCAGTCCCAACACGAAAGGGATAACGAAAACCAACGACGCCGAATTGCCCAACACCCAGCCGATGAGAAACGGGCTAATGCGGATTGTATGGAGCGGCGATCGCCCCCAATCAGGCTGATCCCGACTTAGGCTCAACCTAGCATCAGGGAATACGCTCCAATCGGCTCTGTCGCCGCTGCGATCCGATAACGCCCATTGCAGCGTTGTGGAATGTAGAGCAGAGGCCACTGTGCAGTAGAGAGACAATCCGCTGACGTCTCGACGCCCCTGCCGAGATCTGCGATGGCCAGAAGTGCACGCTAGATATAGGGCTGAGCACATTGCTCAAGCTGAATGTTAGCAGTGTTTTCGCGAATTGCACCAGAAGATTGCTGGCAGGGTATGAAATTTAAGGGAGGCGATCGCTCACCTCGCTAATTCCGGGAATGATTAAGGGCTTGCGCTGCCACAGCCGCAGCATTAACCATAGGCAAGTGCCGAAATAGCCAGTTGTCAGCAGGGCATTGGCAATGCTGATATTAAGCGAATGAGTGGCCTCTGCGCCTGCGCCCAGCCCTAAATAGCCCACAAGCCACAGCATCGCCAGCGTGACCACCAGGCGACTAGCGATGCGCTCTCGCCGATCGCCCTGCCGCCGCAGCAACGCCCAAACAGCTGGAAAGAACCCCACCACTGGCGTGAGATAGAGAAATAGCCACAGTCGCTTCAAGTCTGCGGAATGATAGGGGTCTGGGGTAGAGCGAGGCATAAGGAGTACGGGATAAACCAATGGGCGAGGGGAGGGTGGGCGAGGGGGTGGTAGTTCCAGACCCAACCGCGCGATGTCTGTCATCAATGCACCCTCTCTAGTCTCGCGCTAAGTTGGGTTCACTCTAGTTCGGGTTCACCACCGTTCCCATAAATAGAATAGTGCCCGTTTTGTTGTCTTGAATGGCATAGAAGAAGGGGCGATCGCACACCATAAAGAACGGTGGGTCAATCGGCATTGAGGTGGTCGTTACGCCAATAGAGGTTGCGGCGGCAGCTTCCGTGCCCTGCTCGTTCACGTCAATATAGGTTTTGTGCTTGACATCGCTCACATAGATTTGCTCTGGGCTAATGCCTGCAAAGTCTGCCTCGCTTGGGCTAAAGGCCACTGCCATGCCCATCGCCTTGAGCGTTTCATTCAGCGACACACTATAGTCTGATGTGAAGCGTGGCAATTGAATCATGCCTTCTTGGCGGCGAAACTGCCCCATCCAGCTCTCCCACTGGTCAGAAGACAAGCTGCTGAGCAGCTCAGGAAGGCTGCTAGACTCATTCGGCAGCATCACCACCATGCTCATCTGTTGCGAGTCGCCATAGGGCAGGTGAATCGCCTGAAACTCCTCGTTGGCCAGGTATTGATAGGAGCCCCGCTGGCTCATAAAGGGGTGCTCGCTGCTCGTTCCATCTGTAGTGTGGAACGGACGATCCATCGTCTCTCTCGGGTTAAATGGCTCGCTCCAAGCTCCGTTGAAGTAGATGGCGTTAATCAAAAACATCACATCATCTGGATTGATGTTGTCCAGAATCGTGGGAATTTTGCCTTCGGTATTGCGACTCACCCAGTCATTAATGGTGTTGACCGCAGCCGAGTTGTCGAAGTCTAGCGCGCTGACTTCCGCATCATAATAGTCTTGGTTTGTTTCTAGAAACCCGCTGTTGACGGGAAAGCTATCGCGCATCCACAGGGAGTTGGCGATCGCCACCCGAACATTAGGACCAGCTGATTCCAACTGCTGCTTGAGGATCGCGTTGCTGCTGTTCAGGTCTTCAATGGTCACGTCTTGCAGTGCAAGCGCCTCAGTCATGGCCTGCTGGGTGTCGCCGCTGGCGCCGTTATAGAGCATCGATAGGGCGATCGCCACGCTAGACGGCGAAATCATCATATTCTCCCCATCGGCTTGGGGGGCCACCTGAGCCAGCAGGTTAAAGGCAAATCGGGTTTGGGCGGCAGACACCTCGGGGTTGATGTCTGAGAGTGAAGAGTGTGGCACGCTGGGATGCTCTGAGGGTTGCCTATTGGGGTCGGTATTGTCGGTATTGCCTGCCCAGGTTTGCCCGCTCATGCAGCCGGCAATGCTGGCTAAGACAAGACTACTTGCGATCGCCCTACTGATTCGACGAAACCTGGCCATTGCGCTACTCCTAAAAATTACTCCCTCACAGAGTTAAGGATGGCATTTCGACCTAAAAAGTTCTCGTCAGTTACGATTTTGGCAACTGGGTGGCTCTAAAGCAGCGGTGATAGGACGGACGAATTGAATGATGGGGGGTGCTATGTCTCCTATATCATCTACCACTTCATCATCCAACACGTCTCAAACGCCGCACGCAGTGCGTCAGTCCTGAGTGATCAAGGGGACGGTGACACCGCTAGTGGGATACTCGACTGGCTTTCATCCGTTCAAGGCTACCAATGGCGGATGTCTGGTCTGGCGTCTTAGGCGGGAGTAGAGTCAGTGCGGCGGCGGGTTGATGGGGTGGATGAGCGGGGACGGCGAGTGCGAGGCTTGGGCAGCGTGAAGGTGTGCCCGTGCTGGGCGATCGCCTGCTGTAGGTGGCTTATTGTAAGCGTCTCGTCCTCTGCCTGGTGCTGAAAGACCCTAGCCGCTTGGGCGATCGCCCGAATTTCGCCACCAGACAGGGCCAACTGCTGCGCCAGTGCTGCCCAAGGTAGCGTATCGCTAAGGTTCAGGCTGGGCGAAAACGCCTGCTGCCATAGCTGAAGCCGAGCCTCGGGAGACGGCATGGAGAAGGCAAGGCGATGGGGAATGAGGTGCTGCCAAGCGATCGCCACCGACTCTAACCGAGGCACGGCTAGCAGGGTGATACCCGCCGTCTGGCGCTGTTGCCAAAAGCGATGGAGCGCTGCCTCTTCTACGGTAGCCCTGCGCCGCAACCAGTGCTGCGCTGCCTTGAGCAGAAGCACAGAGGGCGATCGCCGGTCTAGTTCTGCAAACAGGGCTGCATAGGCGGATGGTGGCACCACGTCTAGATCCACCACGGTCAGCGGCGTGCCCATGTCATGGGCGATCGCCCCAGCCGCCCAGGTTTTGCCTAGACCCGATGCGCCAATAAAGAGGGCGATCGCTCCCCTGACATCTCCTGAACGGCACAGCTTGCCCTGAAGGGCTAAGTGTTGCAGCGTCGTGATCTGCTCAAGGGGAAGAATGACCTGGGCCCAGTCTGGGGTAGCAGACTCTTCTATAAATCCCAGCGCTGAGGATGGATTATTGCCTGCCAGCAGCCGCTCTAGCTGAGCTGACGTAGGCTGATCCGAGATCAAAAAATCGATTAGAGCCGGAGCCAGCTTGAGGTGCTGACTCAGCAGCGTGTCTTCTGGACGAACCACCCACTGCAGTAGACCCTGAGTGCGAAGGGGAGAATCAGTGCTGATGCGCGATCGCGCGCCTCGCCACTCTTGATCAGTGCGACACAGCAGCCGCAGCACGAGATCCAGCATCGGCAGTTCGGTCGCGGTGCGCTCTTCTCCCTGCAAGTAGCGATAAAGCTGCGCATATCGCCGACTCACGTCTGGCGCCAGCGCGATCAGCACCAAATTTTTCTCAAAGGGGGTTAACTCAAGGCGATCGCACAGCATCGGCAACGCCAGCCCCACCTGCTGCTGACGACTGCTAGCGATGCGTTGCTCCATCTGCTGTTGATAGTTAAGTTTGGTCCCTCCTGTGCTGGGCGGGCGATGCTCATCATAGGCGGGCGCTCCCTCTAGCGAAATCACCCCCCGCCACCAATGGCTAGTCGCCCGATCAGCCCGCGTCTGCGCTAATCGATCAACTTCTGCAGAGTCTTTACGCTGTCGTGTGACGGCTAGCATCAACAGCCGTTCTAGCCAGGCTAGCTCGGCTTTAAGGTAAGTCCAGTTATCTGCAAAGGTCACGATTTTCTCAGTGTGCATGGCGTGGGTTACAGGCTCTGATTCTTACTCTTCCCTATGGACTGCCTCCTGACACAGGGCCGCATCCTCTATCGCGACCGGCACAGCCAGACCGCCCGTCCTGCGTGGAAATCGGTTCCTGATTAACAGCACCCATAACGCGCTAGGGCTGCATCAGAATGCTGAGCATGTTTAAGGCGGGGGTAGACTCATCCTCCACCATCCACTGCGCCCGGGGTGGTTCCGTTTGCGCGATTAGACGGCCCTGCGAAATCACATGACGAACTGTAGCCCGACGGCGTAGCGCATCATAGCGACTGTCTGCATCGAGCACCACTAGATTGGCAGGTTTGCCCACTTCAATCCCATAGCGATCCTCGACTTGTAGGGTTTTTGCCCCGTTCCACGTCACCATGTTGTAACAGGCATCCATCTCGGCAGAGCCTGTCATCTGGCACACGTGGATCGTCATGCTGGCTACATCGAGCATGTTTCCCGTCCCTAACCCATACCAAGGGTCTTGTACGCAGTCATGACCGAGGCTAACATTTTGCCCCTGTTGCCAGAGTTCCTTTACACGAGTCACGCCACGCCGTTTGGGATAGGTATCGGAACGCCCTTGTAGGGTGATGTTGATCAAAGGATTGGCGATGAAGTTGATGGGGGTGCGTTGCAAAAAGCCCATCAGCTTAAAGGCGTAGGCGTTGTTATAGGAGTGGAACGCCGTAGTGTGGCTCGCGGCCACCCGCGAGCCCATGTCGCTGCGAATGGCACAGGCTACCATCACTTCCAGAAACCGAGCCTGGTCGTCATCTATCTCGTCGCAGTGGATGTCGATTAAGCGATCGTACTTGGCGGCGAGTTCAAAAATGCGATGCACCGAGCGCACGCCATCCTCTCGAGTCAGCTCGTAATGGGGAATGCCACCCACGGCGTCGGCCCCGAGGCGCAGGGCTTCTTCCAGCAGTTCTTCGTTTTTGGGGCTGCCATACACGCCATCCTGCGGAAAGGCGACCACCTGTACGGTAATCCAGTCGCGTACGGCGTCGCGTACCTCTAGCAAGCCTTGCAATGCGGTGAGCGTCTGCTCACTTACGTCGGCGTGGGTGCGAACAAACAGCACCCCTTGCATCGCCTGTTGTTTTAGAGTGGCGATCGCCCGCTCTTTTACATCCGCCAGGGTGAGTGTTTGTTTCCGCTCTCGCCAAATGTCGATTCCCTCAAATAGCGTGCCGCTCTGGTTCCAACGGGGCTCCCCTACTGTCAGAGCCGAATCAAGATGAATGTGCGATTCTACAAAAGGTGGACTGACAATCTGCCCGCGCACGTTGAGTTCGGCTTCGGCAGGTCCTTCGAGATGTGGGGCGATCGCCTCAATACAATTGCCGTTGATAGCAATATCCACCTGCTGAGGCGGTTCGGTGGGATGGAGCAAACAACAATTGCGCAACAAGAGACGAGCGGGTGGTTGAGTCATCGCAATCCTGAACACAGATAAGATGCAGACGACTTCACTCTATCGAACTCTGTTGCCTTCTGGCATCCGCGGATGACGAGGGCCCCTACGCTACTGCAGCCTTAGGCTACGACCTAATCCACGACCTTGAACGCACCTCGGCGCAGCCCGGCAAAAATTTGCTCCACCAACTGTTGATCGTCTAGGGTGAAATCGCCTGCCGCAAGGGCTGCGCTCATCAGACGGCGCTGATCGGTGCGGGTGATTTGGCGAGATGCCACAATGTGGTCGACCACATCATGTAAGGAGCCATTCTGCAGGGGAGTCGCCTCTGTTGGGGCATGAAGTAAGGGAGTCATGATGGCTTTTCAACCGCGATAAAGAAAAGGAAGATGCTCAACATCCTCACTATGACGGGGAATTTAGATTTAGAAAGTGACAGTAAGATTACGGAATTGACGATTCCAATCATGCTAGAACGTGATAGAGATCACAGGGTGCAGTACAACCGGCATGATGGGTGGGTTTGTTGGTTCCGCAGGGTCTAGCTTTCGCGGCCTGAATAATAGGCCGGGCAGCAAGTTGGACAGTCTGGGGTCGCTCGTGGGCGTTGGCAATGCTCACCCGGCCTGTATATCGTCGTAGGTTTGGAGAACGCTAAATTCTAAAGGTCTGCTGGCCTGGTCTAACGAGGGATAGTTTGAAATCTCCCTAAGGCCCTTACAGGCGATATAGGCCGGTCTGACTTAATCGAAGCTATATCTAGACCTCAGATGCATTAAGGCTTAATGAAGCTGAGGGAATGCGTTACCGTCTAACTGGACATTGTCAGTACAACTATTGTATAAATTGATTCTGATATGCAGAACTCGAACGCGCGTTTTGCAATGGGGAATGGTCTTAATCGAGCGGTTCCATGGGGGCGATCGCACTACAGAACCGCCAGTGTTGTTCGTCGCCGTGGCTAATCAACGGCTGATGTGCAAAGGTTGAGGCAAACGGTGTAGGGGTGTGCTGCGCCGCGGTATGGTTTCTGCGATTTTTCTAATGACAGTGCTGCATAGTGCTGGTGGCGATCGCTTAGGCGACCTTGCTGGATTCTATTGGCTCTGCCAGACAAGGCAACCTGAACAGATCTAGCGCATATCTTACCGTCTAGGCTAAAGGATAGATCAAGATACGAAAGAGATGTGGTCTGAGTCTTGGTGCATTTTTTATCATGTCGGTGGTTTGTTTTCCCGACATTGCATTCATGCTGATCTGTCGTTGTTTAATAAAAACCTGTGTCGTCTTCCCTAAATTCCCCTGACGTTCCTTATCCTGACAATCGTCTCTATACCACGCGTCAAGATGCGCTGCTGCGACAAGTGGTTGATCGGATCCGCAATTCGCTGGAATTGCCAGTGGTGCTACAAACTGCTGTGAATGAAATTGCGGAATTGTTGCATACGCACCAGTGCCTCTTCTTCTGGTATTTTCCAGATTTAGAGCGGGTGCAGGTTGTCTGTGAGCGCAGTCGCGCTGATCTGCCCTCGTGCTTGGGGCATTATGCGTTGTCGCGGTTGGAGTCCGTGGCGCCGCTGATTCAGCGGGGGGAGTTGGTGGTAAGCGTGGGCAACGTACCGAAACCGTCCGGCCTAGAATTGCTGACGGCGATACTGCGCGATCGCCTCGCTGCTCAACCTGATGCGCTGCTAGGGGCTGACACGAAGGCTTCGATTCTGATCCCCGTGGGTGGGCAGGATGGATCGACTGGATTCATTGTGTGCAGTGGGGAGGGCGATCGCCAATGGACCGTAGCAGAAGTCGAGTTTATGCAGGCGATCGCCCAGCAGCTGAGCATCGCGGTTTGCCAAGCGCAGCTCTATGAACGCACTCAAAAGCAGGCCAAGCGAGAGCGGCTCGTGAACCGTATCACCACCCAAACTCGCCAGAGCCTTGACCTAAAGACTATTCTGCCTGAGGCGATCGCCCAACTGCTCGACGCCCTGCATGTGGATCGCTGCCTGGTTCATTTGGTGGAAGACCCCGATGAAGATGAAGAGGCGATCGCCCCAGTCGAGGCAGACTTGCCGCCTGAAGGCATGCAGCAGGTCTTCCGCCGGAAGCACCTGTTTGAGGTGTGCCGTGCTCCCTTTCTGCCCTCCATCGACTACTTTGATACAAACGGCCCTATGACTCAATGGGTGATCCAAAATCGCCAGCAGGTCGTCGTG
This sequence comes from Elainellales cyanobacterium, assembly GCA_041742695.1. Lineage (GTDB taxonomy): Bacteria > Cyanobacteriota > Cyanobacteriia > Elainellales > Elainellaceae > Kaiparowitsia. The sequence goes on from JBGTOF010000204.1 coordinate 18,665, forward strand.
TCAGATGTCACAGAAGATGCGCGGATTGGAACAGACAATCAGGAATATCAGCTGTCCCAGATCAAATCCTCGCTGGTGATTCCAGCGCAGGCGAACGGCAGACTGCATGCCATTCTTTACTTGAACCAATGCTCCAATGTGCGCTATTGGAGCAGAGATGATCAAAAACTGGCACGAGCGGTTGCCGACCAGTTAGCGATTTCAATCCAGCAGGCTCATCTTTACCACCAAATGCGGCAGCAGGCTGCCGAGAGTGCGGCCCAAGCTGAGCGCCTGACCGAGGCCCTGCAAGCGCTGCAACGCACCCAGGCGCAGCTGATTCAGAGCGAAAAAATGTCGAGCTTGGGGCAGATGGTGGCAGGTGTGGCCCATGAAATCAACAATCCCATTAGTTTTATCTATGGCAATATTCCCTATGTTGAGCGCTATGTGCACGACTTGATGCAGCTGGTTGAGGGCTCGCAGCAGTCCACAGTCAATGCGCTTGATCTAGAACAGTTGCGCGATGAAATCGATTACGACTTTTTGGTGCAAGATTTGCCACGCATTCTGCAATCCATGAAGTCTGGAGCCGGCAGGATTCGGGAGATAGTGCTGGCGCTGCGAAATTTTGCTCGGCTGGATGAAGCTAACTGCAAGGTGGTCAATCTCCATGACGGACTAAACAGCACCCTGGCAATGGTGCACCAGCAAGTTTCGCAAGAGATTGAGATGCGCCGCAACTATGGCGAGTTGCCTAATGTAGAGTGCTATCCTGCGCTGATGAATCAGGTATTTATGAACGTGCTGATCAATGCAGTAGAAGCGCTAGGGTTGAGCGATCGCCCGCAGAAACTCATTACCATTACCACTGAAGCCTTTCACCACTCAGAGCATCAGTGCCCTTGGGTTCGTATCGTGATTGCAGATAACGGCTGCGGCATTGATCCAGAACTGGAAGCTAGAATATTTGACCCCTTCTTTACGACCAAGGCAGTCGGTCAAGGGTGCGGACTGGGTCTGGCAGTTAGCTTTCAAACAGTGGTGAACCAGCATGGGGGGCACATTACGGTTGCCTCTGTGCCCCATCAGGGAACTGACGTTCTGATCGAAATTCCAGTGAGCCTATCCGCAGAGGCTGGGGCGATCGCTCCGTCTACCCCGCCTTCGATGGTGTCGGCATAGGGTTATAGAAAGGAGACAGGACTAGGATCTGTTTAAAAGTTCCCTGAAACCTTAGTTTCGTCCTAACCTGCGGTTTACTTTGTGCCAAATAGGCGATCGCCCGCATCTCCTAGTCCGGGCACAATGTAGCCGTGCTCATCAAGCCGCTCATCAACAGAAGCCGTGTAAATCGGCACATCGGGATGCTGCTCCTGAAATTGAGCAATGCCCTCCGGTGCCGCGAGTAGGCACACAAATTTGATCGACAGTGGATTTGCTTCCTTTAATCGCTCTACAGCTGCTACAGCGGAGTTGCCCGTTGCTAGCATCGGGTCAACCACCAACATGTCGCGCTGATGGGTGTCATTGGGCAGCTTCAAATAGTATTCCACCACCGTTAATGTGGTGGGTTCACGATATAGCCCAATGTGCCCTACTTTTGCAGTAGGAATCAGCTCAATCATGCCATCTAAAAGGCCTTGCCCCGCGCGCATAATGGAGACAATTACCATGTTTTTCTCTGCGGCTAACACCGGAGCTTCGGTTGTGGCTATTGGGGTTTCAATCAGCTCTTTTTTTAACGCTAAATCGCGGGTGACTTCGTAGGCCAACAGAAGCGAAATTTCTTTCATCAGCCGTCGAAAATCTTGCGTGTGGGTATCTGCTCGACGCATCAGCGTGAGTTTGTGCTGCACCAGTGGATGTTGGATGAGCTGTAGATTAGACGTCATTGGGAGATTCAATAGAGAGCAGAAATGTTAGGAACGATAGACGCGAAAAGGCGCAGGATTTAATTTATAAAGACACATCTTAGGCTTATAAATCTATCAAATGGCCAGCCATGTTTTGGCTAAGGAATACTGTATTTATCGCTCTAAATAGACTGTGACTTGGACATTGGTTTTTGTGAATTTATTTTTGTTGATTTAAATGGCAAGTTGCAAGTTTTAAGACCCCAATTTCTGTTGTGATGAAGTGATTGTGACGGACAGTTGTTTGGTGGATTCTTAAGGTAGGATTACTGTACCACTGTCAATATAAATTTTCCTCACAGGGGTGCAGGTTGGTTGCCATGACCGATGCTCAGTCTCCGCAAAAGCGTAAGCACATTATCCTCACGTCTCATCCCAATACCACAGGCGAGAAGATTCATCCCATTCGCTGGGGGGCGAGTGATCCCCTTGAGCGGGGGCCCATCATTGGCTCGGTGCGGAGCCGTAACCACCGTAACGTGATCGGCACGATGGGTGGAGCCTACAGCGTGTATCGGGCGCTGGCGGTAGCGAGCGGTGTGCTCGACCCTAACCATAAGGCCGACTTTACCAATACTGCACCTGTTGTAGAACTGGGGCCATACCCGAGTTGGAGTGACCCCGACAAAATTGTGTCGCTCGATCCGTTGGGGGCGATCGCCCCGAATATCTTTTCCTCTCAGTTTCCCAAAGACGACTACGACATTGGCCCCACCATCGCCGTGACCAAGGCCCATATCCAAATCCCCGAGCTTAAGGATGAGATTGCAAAGGGGCGGCTTAAGGTAGACGGCACCCTGCTCAAGGCAGACGGCAACCTGCGGGTGACGAAAGCCGCCATCGACCCGGTTTGGTATCTTCCTGGCATTGCCAAGCGACTGAATGTGGATGAGTGGGAACTGCGCCGTATCTTGTTTCAGCAAACGGGGGGCATGTTCCCCGAACTGGTAACACGGCAAGATCTGAATGTGTTTTTGCCGCCGATTGGGGGCACCACCGTCTATATCGTGGGAGATATTGGGGCGATCGCCGACCCCACTAAGCCACTGGCGCTCCGCGTTCACGATGAGTGCAATGGTTCTGATGTGTTTGGCTCTGATATTTGCACCTGCCGTCCCTATCTGGTGCATGGTATTGAGGTGTGCATTCAGGCTGCGCAGGCGGGCGGCACAGGGATTATCGTCTACTGCCGCAAAGAAGGTCGGGCGCTGGGCGAAGTCACTAAGTTTTTGGTCTATAACGCTCGAAAACGCCAGGAAGGGGGCGATCGCGCTGATGCCTACTTCCTCCGCACCGAATGCGTGGCCGGGGTGCAAGATATGCGCTTTCAGGAGCTGATGCCCGATGTGTTGCACTGGTTGGGCATTACCAAAATCGACCAGCTGGTGTCGATGAGCAATCTCAAATACGACGCTATCACCCACTCCGGGATAGAAGTTGTAGAACGCATCCCGATCCCGCCGGAGCTGGTGCCAGCGGATGCCCAGGTTGAAATTGAAGCGAAGAAATCCGCAGGTTATTATTCCGATACTGGGGGACTCAGCGAAGAAGATCTGGCAAAAATCAAGGGGCGCGACTATTCGTAGAGTGGTGGAATCTCGCTGTTCTAACGCTTGTGCCACGGGTTAGAGCAAACGGGTCTTAGGCCAGACGATCTACTCCGGTGAGGCGTTTAGCGCGGGGTTGAGGCAGTTTGGCGATCCTAGTCCATGCCGTAGCATGTTAAACGCCAGGGTCTACCCCGCTAAAGCACCTTGCCCTCGTGTTTGTAACGCATTAATCCAACGCCGTTGGGTGCGGTGGGCTGTTAGCCAGTCTTGCCACTAAAATACAGTGCCGTCGCTGTTGATCTGAATGGGGGGGCTGCCGTTAGGGCGTAGGTATGCCGCGATTTTGCGGCCTGCCGCCCAGGTGCCGCCTTCGAGAATTTTGACCAAGGGCAGCTCAGCCGGACTGAGGTGGAGTTGGGTGCGGATGCGATCGCCTATCCGATCTAACAGCGCCACTGTCAGGGCCCGCCATTCCACAATTACCTCGGAACTGGGTAAATGCTGTTCTGTCAGAACGTCAGGATATCGGGGTATGAGCAGCCCCAAATCTATGCATAATCCACCGTTACGATATTCTGCCAAACCCGTCAGCTGATCCAAATCGGTAATGGTCAGCCCTAGCGCTTGCAGCGGCTCTAGCAGCGAATAGGTCAGCCACTGCGACAGCTTGTGAAACGGGACTAAATTGCTGCCCGGCGCATCGTTCGGCAAAGCCGAATGGGGCCACACGTCGCCCAAATTTGTGTTGCCGAGAGTGATGCGCCCCGCCCAAATATCGCCTAGCCCCTCCAGCACCGCGCCCAGCACCACCGTGGCCGAGAGCTGATTGTCAACCGCCTGCTCTAACAAATAATCCACCAGATACCCCGGTCGCGGTGGTTTGGCTTCATCTGTGGTGAAGTAGCAGGAATGCTGCCGCAGGCTGCGCCCCAGCCGCTGCATGAGCGCCAGTCGCCCCGCGACGCCCACGAGAGGATTGGCCTCGCTCACCTGAAAACTGTGGCACAGGGTCGCCTCCGTCAGCGCTTCTAGCCCGGCGGCGGTAGTTTGCAGTGGATTGGAGTCGTCGTCTGAGAGGGCACCGCTGAGGAATAGGTGATAGCTAGCGATCGCCAACCCCTCTGATCGCCCTAGCATGATTCCTGATTCTGTTTCGTGATAGCGCCATGCGGCACCAGCACCGGCATCTAGTAGCACGCTAGGAATAACCAAGTCATAGTGTGCCCGTGCCCGTTCTATGGGGTCGAGCGCGGTCAACTGCTGCGCCAGCTGCGCCAGTCGGTCAATGCCGCCCGCCGCAAAGTGTCGCCAGCGACTGTGGAACGGTACATCTAGCGTAGGATAGTTGGCGCGCATTACCGTCACCACATAGTCTGCGGTGGCATCTAGCCGATCGAGGTTGCAGCGAAAATGCTGCAATTGGCCGACACAAGCGTGTTGAAACAAGGCCCCACAGCGCTCGCGAATGGCTTGGGGGGTGCGGAGATGGGCGATCGCCGCTGATTCTAGTGATGCAACTGTCGATGCGTCCATAGGGCTCTACTGGATATCTCAAACGCGTTATGGGGGTTGACCTCTAGGATTTACCGCCAGGGATAAACCTCGTCTCGTGCTGTTCTGCCAATTATCTGCCAGTTAATGGTCTGCCAATCTAGCAGAGACATCCAACCCGGGTGAGACGGGCTGCTAGCAATCCTATCAGCCCTCGGTCAGGGTGGCAGCTGACCGGACAACGCGTCTGCAGGCCCGTAGATGGATTTGATAGACTGGCCGAAGCACTAATACAGGTTGAGCCAGCGCTATGCTTGCCTTTTTGTTTACGTCGCCCGGGCCAGATTTAGTTGAAATCGGCCCCATAACCCTTCGATGGTATGGGCTGCTGATCGCGTCCTCCGTTATTTTAGGGCTGACGCTGGCGCAGCGGTTGGGCGATCGCCGTCAGATTAATTCTGATTTAATGGGCGACCTCGCGATTTGGCTGGTAATTGGGGCAATTCCGGCGGCGCGGCTCTACTATGTGTTGTTTGAGTGGGAGAGTTACGCCCAAAATCCCGCAACAGCGCTAGCCATTTGGCAGGGTGGCATTGCCATTCACGGCGCAATTTTGGGCGGCCTGTTGGCGATGTGGCTCTTTAGCCGCCGCCATCGCATTTCGTTTTGGCAACTCGGAGATGTGGTAGCGCCGTCTCTCGCGCTGGGGCAGGCGATTGGGCGCTGGGGCAACTTTTTCAACTCCGAAGCCTTTGGCCGTCCTACCGATCTGCCGTGGAAGCTCTATATTCCCTTAGCGCAGCGACCACCGGGCTACACGCAGTTTGAGTACTTTCATCCCACGTTTTTGTATGAGTCGCTGTGGAACGTGGGCGTGCTGGCGCTGCTGCTGGTGCTGTTTTTGTCCGGAGCCCGCAACCGCTTGCCGCTGAAACTGGGGACGATTTTGCTGGTGTATCTCATTGCCTATGGTGCCGGACGATTTTGGATCGAAGGGCTGCGGATGGATAGCCTAATGCTGGGGCCACTGCGGATTGCTCAGGTGGTCAGTCTCGTGCAGATAGCGCTGGGTGGGTTGGGTCTGGCCTGGCTGTATTGGGGGGATCGTTCCCTGCCGGGAAGCGGTGTGCGACTCTCAAAAAGAAAACCCCGAAGTTTCCTCCGGGGTTGAAATCAGGGTGCATCTACCATTCCCTTCTACCAAGAATGGGGGGAGGCATCCGGATGGTCTGCTGGAAAAACTCCGTCACTTGAGTCTTTTGGATGAAGTTGTATCTAGCTGAGGGTTGAGGTTGGCATGGCGATCGCACCATCTATGCCGGAAGGAATAGCCCCAAACCTGGGCACCGTTTACATTGTGGGAGCAGGGCCGGGCGATCCCGATCTGTTGACGATGAAGGCGCACCGTCTGTTGGCGGCGGCGGATGTGGTGCTGTTTGCGGATTCGCTAATCCCGCCTGCTGTGTTGCAGATGGTGCGTCCTGAGGCTGAAGTAATCCCCACTGCCTCCAAGACGTTAGAAGAGATTGTGGCGCTGCTTGTGGATCGGGCGCGATCGCACGCTACTATTGTGCGCCTGCATTCTGGCGACCCCTGCCTCTATAGCGCGGTGTATGAACAAATGCGGGCGATCGCCCAAGCCGGCATCCCCTTTGAAGTGATCCCCGGCATTAGTGCGTTCCAAGCGGCTGCGGCCCATCTCAAAACGGAACTCACCGTTCCCGGGCTGGTGCAAACCCTCATTCTGACGCGCATGAGCGGACGCACCCACGTCCCCGATGGGGAAGATCTGGCAGCGTTGGCAGCGCATCGAGCGAGCCTTTGTCTTTACCTCAGCGCGCGCCATGTGGCACAGGCGCAGGCGCAGCTGTTGCAGCACTATCCGCCAGAAACGCCCGTGGCTATTTGCTTTCGGCTAGGTTGGGACGATGAGCAGGTGCATGTAACCCAGCTTGCCGACATGGCAGCCGTCACCCAGCGTCATAACCTAACCCGCACCACGCTCTACGTCATTAGCCCGGCACTGGCTGCAACAGATCGTCACGATGCAGAAAAATGGCGATCGCGCCTCTACAACGCTGAGCATGAGCGCCTGTTTCGAGACTCTGTGTCGGGCTAAAGCAGGGGCTGGGAGCGTGAGGATGAGCACAACTGGATGAGCACAACACCGGGTATTCCCAATCTTCTAGATCTGATAGCGCTTAACGCGCCGGTTTGAGTGTTGATTATTGTGAACCCTCTGCACAGTAAGGAGTTCACAACAATGATTGCCCATAGCCTGCCTGTTAGGGAGATTGCTTCGGGCCGAGGGCCGGGCGACCAGGCCGATTCCCCTGGGTCATTTCATAGAGGTGATGGGTTTCGTACTCAATGTCGTCAAAGTCTTTTTCGCCCAGTTGTTCCACGTAGTTGTGTTTGAGTTCTTCTAGCAAATCAATGATGAGAGTTTCTAATGTCTGGAGAGTGCCGTCGTTGATCAACTCCCTGCGAATGACCTCACCCATGCGAGCCACCAACGCCTGCGACAGCGCTTTGCCTTCGTCGTCTTCGAGAGAACTCACGAGGCTTTGGTAGACGTTGTCGGTTGCGTCAGAAATCACGCGATCGTTAATGCGATGGGGAAGGGCGCCCAATCCGGGGATTTGAACGAGCCCGCGATAGGCCGGGGATTGCTGCAGCATGGATTCGACGCTGTGCTTTGCGAGGGCTTCGATCTCGGGCTTGACCTGAGGCAGCATTTGGTACACCAGCAGGTGTGTCACCTCTTTGGAGATTTCGGCAGCTTCATCGACGCCTGTGATGTCAACATAGCGACGGCGCTTTTCGGGATACAGCAGCCACTCTACGGCGCTGCCATCGCGAACGAGCTGTTGCAGTTGTTCGACGACGCGGAGCACGACAATTTCTGTCATCTCAATCGACACGCTGGCGATGACGCCGTGGATCAGGCGATCGCGCACCGGTTCTAAATCGATTAGCCGCGATTGGTTGACCCGCAACACCGTGGGGATCACCCGCAGCCACCGCCAGAAGGGCAGCAGTAAGAAGATATCGTACCAGCGCCAGATCATGGCATCGAACCAGTTGACGCCGTTGTAGCGCCGCGATAGGTGAATCGTGCGAATGATAAAATCTGCGGCGAAGAGGGCAATAAACCAGTTGTCAATGCGCCAGAATTCATCAACGGGTTGCCCGTTCTCGCCAATGCCCCGGTAATAGTTGGTCGCCATGAGCGGGCGCACGCGCTCGTTAAAAAAGGCGATCGCCCCAGCGGTGCCTTCCTGCTCAATGTAATCACGGCTCCAAAACTGCTCAAAGGCTTGGGTGGCGTTGGCTTCGCCCACTTCTTCTTGCACACGCCGCTTGATGCGCTCCAATGTCCCCGATTTGTTGGCGATCGCAAACGGATCTTGATTGATCATATCCACACTGCGCTGCCGTAAATCTTCTAACCGCTGATCGGCATCCCCCGCGCTGAGCCCGCCGCTATTTACAAAATCATCCACCGCCTGGATGTAGCTTTCTGTATCTGGATTCGGCTCAATGCCCTTAAACTGTTCGCCATACCAGTCGGTAAACTCGGGCAAAAACCGCAAATACTGGTCGCGGAATGGAATGTAGCTCAGGTCAAAGGCGATCAGACCCAAATTCACCAGGGCGATCGCTGCAACTGCGCGATTAAGCCATCGAATAATGGGGGAGGTGGTCTTCTTTTTAGCAGGCTTAGAGCTGAGCATGGACGATCAACCTACATTCACTACGCAACTTCTATTGAACTATGAAATAATCGGGCTGCAATCGTCCTAGCGACGTTTGGCAAGAGATAAATCCAGAATGATAAGGCGACGATGAACGATAAACGCAGACGATGGGTGTTGAGCTGGCTGGCGCTGGGGATGGCGATCGCCCTCGTTATTTCAGGAGTAGGGCGAGCCGTAGCCCAAGAACCCGTGACCGAGCTGCGCGGCATCTGGCTAACCAACATCGACAGCGAAGTGTTATTTTCTAGCCGCAATGTTGTAGGGGGGCTGCAACGCTTACACCGCCTTAACTTCAATACTCTATACCCAACGGTATGGAACGGCGGCTATACCCAATACCCTAGTCCTACCGCCTTGGCCACCTTTGGTGTTGAGCAAGATCCATACCCGGGCTTTGCCGGGCGCGACATGCTGGGCGAAATGGTGGTCGAAGGTCATCGCCAGGGCATGGCGGTGATTCCCTGGTTTGAGTTTGGGCTGATGATGCCCGCCGAGTCAGAACTGGTGAAGCAGCACCCCGATTGGGTCACCGCCAAGAGCGATGGCGATTCTACCTGGATGGAAGGCGGACGCATTCCCCGCGTGTGGCTCAGTCCGTCTCATCCCGAGGTGCAGGATTTTATCGTGAACTTGGTGACGGAAACGGTGCGCCGCTATCGCGTCGATGGCATTCAGCTCGACGACCACTTCGGAATTCCTGTGGCCTATGGCTATGACCCAATCATGATTGCCCGCTATCAAGCTGACCACGATGGCGCCGCACCGCCAGACGATGTTCGCGATACGGAATGGGTGCGCTGGCGCGCCAACGAGGTCACGCAATTAATGCGGCGCTTAGTGCAAGAGGTGAAGGCCATCAATCCTGACTGTGTGATTTCTTTGTCACCCAACCCCCGCTTATTTTCCTATGCCGAATATCTGCAAGATTGGGGCACCTGGGAGCGCCGGGGGTTGATTGACGAACTGATTGTGCAGATTTATCGCCGAGATCTAGAGCGATTTGAGTTTGAGATTGACCGTGCTGATGTGCAAACCGCCAAGGAGTTTTTGCCTGTTTCGATTGGCATTCTCGCTGGGCTCAAGGACAATATTACCGATATGAGCCTGATCAATGAGCAGGTCAAAGCGGTGCGCGATCGCGGCTATGCGGGGGTCGCATTTTTCTTCTACGAAACGTTGGGAAATCGCGATTCCCTATTTCGGGGACTGTTCCCTACGCCCGCTCGACGCCCCAACCTGGTATATCGAGGCTTTTGATAAGGACAACCCACGACACGGTGAGTAGCAATGACTATGCATATCTTGCATATTGGTAAGACAGGCGGCACTGCCATTGGCTGGGCGATTAAGCACTATGGGGCTAGCAGCGCTCAGCCGGTAGTTCTGCATCCTCACAGTGTGCGCCTAGTCGATATCCCTTGCGGGGAACCGGTTATTTTTTTCTTGCGGGAGCCGATTTCGCGATTTGTGAGCGGTTTTTATAGTCGGCAGCGCCGGGGGCAACCGCGCTATCTCTCGCCCTGGAGCCCAGAGGAAGAGGTCGCGTTTGCAACCTTCTCAACGCCTAATCAGCTGGCCCTAGCGTTGTCCTCTCCAATCCTTAAGGAGAGGGCTGCCGCGCAGCAAGCGATGCGCCACATTGAGCATGTGAAGTCCTATTATTGGGATTGGTTTCTGGATCGGGAGTACTTTAGTTCTCGATTGGCAGATATTGCATTCATTGGGTTTCAAAAGCGGCTTGCTGCCGATTTTGAGGTGCTGAAGGGTAAGCTGGGGTTGCCTGACCACGCGACGTTGCCGAGTAGCGATGTTCAGGCTCACCGGAACCCAATTTGTTTGGATCGACGGCTGGATGATAGGGCGATCGCCAACCTAACGCAGTGGTATCGCAGGGATTTTGAGTTTGTAGCTCTATGTCAATCGTTGCTACAAATGCATCCTGAATTAGGCAGCCGGATTAGCCGAACTCAGTCAAGCCTGACGCACAGGCTGAGAGACTGCGGCGCGTTAGTTGAGCAACACGCGGGGTGATGGTTTAGTATCAGTTCGGGATCAGTTCAAACAAAATTAGGTCAAGCAACCCCGTCTTATCCAGCAACCCCGTCTTACTGTCGGGTCAGCAAACAACTAAACCGTGCTGCCCGCGTCGCAGGCAGCACGGTTTAATTGTCTCAGCCTTGCAGAGCAGATCTTCCGACAGAAGACCTGCTCTAGACCGGTTGCTCTGGCTGGGGTTATACCACTAAGGCTAAGTCAGAGGGAGGGGCGATCGCCTCCATGGGCGACTGCTGGAAGAAGTCCACTGTGGTCACAGCACCGCTGCCAACCAAGTTCACATCCATCCGCGCCACCTCAGCGGCGTTCACAAACAGCGTTTGCTGACTGTTGTCACCCATCCCCGGAATCGACACCACCTGAACCAGGCTATCGTCGGCATCAAAGAAGGTGATCGAGCCGCCATCTTCATCGATATCCAACAGACCCACGCTGGCGATGCCCACCAGGTCATCAAACTCAAACCGCAGCGTGCCGCCACCGGCCTGGTCGTCTGGATCGAGTTGATTGCCATTCTCCGAAATGATCAACGCAAAGCCCTGGTTGTCGGTTGCCAGGTCAAAATCTCCACCGGTGGGGTTAAAGGTGTCGAAGATCATCGCCTCGAAGGGACTGGTCGGTGCCGAAATGGTCACACCCAAATCTGCAAACTGATCCGTCACAAACAGCCCTGCAGCAATCTCGGCTCCTTCAAAGTCGAGTCGAGTAATCTGCGGTGCATCTTGCACTTCAATCAGGTCGGCATCTACCCGAGCGGCACCCACCTCAGCTCCGGCCAATTCACTTAGCCCTAGGGCCGTAGCAAACTCGGCTGCGAGCAGCAGATCGGCCTCGCTGATGGTCAGCACCGTATCGTCTGCCGACAGCACGCCGGGAGCCCCGAGGTCAAATAGAACATCTAGCCCGTTGCCTTCGATGGTGTCTTGCACAAAGAAGCCGCTGGCTACGTCAGTCACGCGATCGGCATCAAAGCCAATGGAGAAATTGCCGACGGTCAGTGCAATTTGCGGCGCCCCCACCAGGCTAAAAGTGACAGTGCCCGTGTGCTCAATCGTGCCACCTACCGGCGTAAAGGGTGGCACAGTAAAGGTAAAGTCTGACGCATTGGTGATGCCAAAGCCCACCTGAAACTCGTCAGAGAAGGGCTCGACCGTGTTGTCTGTACTGACCAACACCAACCCGGCTGCCAGCTCCAGCAGAGGCAAATCCAAGAGTACGCTGGTCACCCCATCGACTACCCGCAGTGTTAGTTCGCTGGGGTCGACTGGATCAACTGGGCTTAGCGGATCGGTGCCATCACCCAGCACCGTGTCTTCCCGGAACTCTAAATTCTGAATTCGTAGGTCAAACTCAGGCGCTGTGTCTTCGACATCAAAGGGTGTGTCACTAAAGTCGGTGACCAAGAACTCTGCCAAGGCATCTTGCTCGGTGCCATCAGGGGCAAAGAGGGCAAACCCAGTGCGGCTGTCAGGGTCAGGACTGGTGAGGTCTTCTGTCAATAAATCGACGCGATCGCGATCGGGGAAGGGATAGCCATCGCCTCCATCGGCCAAGAAATTGAGGGTGACGGTGCGGAAGGTGCGCTCGGGGTCGCCCACGATGGCTCCGTTTTCCACCACGACGTCCAGAATAGTGTCGTCTTCGTCGAGGATGGCGAGGGATTGCACCCGGCTACCCGGCTCTAATGTTGCATCGAAGCTAAAGGAAAAGCCGCCCACCTGTGGGAAGCTACCGGGCGTAGCACCAGGAGCCACGCCAGATACACCATGCTCCACGAGTGCCAACAGTTCTTCTGCAGTCACCGTTAACAACGTCAATGCATTGTTAAACCGCAATGCGTTGAAGATATCGAGCTGAGAGATGTCTCCTTCTTCTTTGCCAGCTACGTCGTTTGCCTGAGGCGGCAATAGCTGTAGGTCGTCAGGGTTGGTAGAGCCTGCAGGGAATGTCAGTACGCCGATGTTGTCGCGGATGCCGCCCCCGTTTTTGATGGAGATGACCACGTCTTCGTCAACGGTTTTGGCGTAGAACAGGTTGGCGTCGGCTGTGAGGTTGCCGAGGTTGGTTTCTTGCGTCCGCACGTCGTTACGGGTGCCGTTGAGGAAAACGTTGGTGCGGCCAAACAGGTTGCCGTCCAAGTCCACAATCACGGCGCGGAGGGCATCGGTGATGGCGACAATCTCAGGATCGGGGGTGCCGCCCACGGCTGCTACGCCTTCGTCGTCGGTGGCAAAGGCCCCGCTGACGTTGGGGTCAATGCTATCGGGAATGATGACACCATTCTCGTCAAACTCGACCACTAGACGGCCTACGTACTGATAGGTGCCATCAGTGTTAATCACGGCTACGGGATTGCCGTCTGCTGCAGTTGTCAGGATAGGGTAGGGGCCTTCGACTTCATCCCCTGCGCGAAGGCGATCGCCCTCATCTGCCAGCAGCGTGTTAGACCCACCGCTCATCACAATATCGACATCGGTGAGTAGGGTTGCCAACTCTTGCTCAATGGCGAGCTGCTGCATGTGGGCCAGCAAGATGACCTTGTTGATATCGGGGTTATTGGTCAGTAGTGTATCCACAGAAGTTTGAATTTCTGCGGCAAGGGCTGCGATATCAGCAGGGTTGGTGCTGTCAAAGGGTTGAGGGTTGACCGTAACGCCACCCGGGGACGAGATCGTAGAGAGGGTAGGCGTGGTTGCGCCTACGATGCCGATGCGCTCTCCATTAACAGTGATGATGGTGTTGCCAGCAACGCTATTGGGGATGTCACTCGCTTCTTGGCCATCCTCTGCCACCAGCGGTGCCAGAGCCGCATCGGTGCTAAAGTCCAGGTTGGCACTGAGGTAGGGGAACTGTGCGCCCACGTAGCCATCTTCATCATCATCGGGTGAAATCAAGGAGGCGACTACTCCTGTTCCCAGGTCAAATTCGTGGTTGCCTAGGGCGATCGCCTGAAACCCTAACAGGTTTTGAATCAGGATATCGGCGCGTCCCTGAGCACCAAAAGCGGATTCACTGGCAAAAAAGAAGGGGCTGGGAATGTAGGCGTCTCCAGAGGAGAGAATCAGCGTATTGGGGAAATCAGGATTGCCATCGCCGTCAGCGTCTTCATTTTTGAGGGCGTTGAGCACTGCTGAGAAGCGAGGCACATCGTCAACTGCGGGAGCGCCAGCTTCCTGGTCTGCTGCATGCAAGAGTTGGAGGGTAAAAGCCATGAATCTATCTTCTATATGGGGGTGAAATGAACAAACCGTAGCCAAACGAACAGAACTGTCACCCCATGAGAATTTCATGGCAACTTTAAGTAACTTTTAAGTTCCTATTAACTCTCCGAAAAAATACGGAAACTTTATCCAGATGTGCTTAGGGGCTGAATGCCTTCGGTTGAGCGCTGTAGGGCGATCGCCCGTGCCTACCCGCTGAACCAAAATGGGCATATGGGCCACCGAGAATACAGAAAAACTGTCTTTCGATAGAGATGGCGATCGCCTCAAACCCGGCCAAAGGTCATGCCTCGCACGCTCAATCTGAGGCAGCCGTGGCGCTAGCCGCCCGCCGACTAAAAAGACATAGAGAAAGCACAGAGCCCACAACATTGATGCTTTCAGTACACTTGAACTTTGCTACAGTGAGCCTAGTCCTGGGTTTCCCCTGCCAAGTGCCCTGGACCTTAAGACCGCTCGCTATCGCTCCTGCTGCCCTCTTGTTACCGTCTCTCGTTTAGTTATGAGTGGTTCTGCGCCTCAGCCACCGATTCTGCGTCCCTATCAGCTTCAGCTCATTAAGGATCTCTACGTAGCTCTGGGGAAGGGGCACACGCGCGTTGCCATTATTGCGGGCACCGGAGCCGGAAAGACGGTGATAGCTGGGCAGATCTGCGCCCATGCCGACGCTCGCGGCCGTCGGCTGCTGTTTTTAGTCCACCTCGACGTGCTGGTGGGGCAAACCTACGACAAGATGAAGGCCTTTGGTCTGCGCTGTGGCTTCATCAAAGCTGGGTGGGATGAGGACCCCGATGCGCCGATTCAGATTGCCAGTGTGCAGACCATGGCGAAGCGAACCTGGTGGCGACGCTGGCCCGCCGATGTGGTGCTCTATGACGAAGCGCACACCACAGTATTTAGCCGGGTGGGGCAACAACTGCTCTATCATACGCATCGCGAGGCGGTGCACCTCGCCATGACGGCGACCCCCTATCGCCTGGGGCGCGACCAACTGGGCGACCATATGGAAACGCTGGTGGCGTCGCCCGTGCCCTCGACGCTGCAAAAAATGGGCTTTCTAGCCCCGATGAAGTATTACGGCATGCCCGAGGAAAACCAGGTTGATCTGGAGGGCGTGCGGACGGTGGCGGGCGATTATGATGAGCGAGAACTGAAGATTGCGTGCGATCGCCCAGAATTGGTAGAACGCATTGTAGAAGAGTGGTTTCGCCTGGTGCCCGACAAACGCAGCATTGCCTTTTGCGTGGATGTGGAGCACGCCCGCCATGTCGCCGAGGCCTTTAACCGGGCAGGCGTTGCTGCTGCTACCGTGGATGGCGAAACGCCGATCAAAGAGCGCAGGCGGCTCTATGATGCGTTGCGGGATGGCGACATTTTGATGCTCACCTCGTGCAACGTGATTAGCATTGGCTTTGACGAACCCAGCGTAGAGGCAGGGCTATTGCTGCGCCCGACTCAGTCGCAAGCGCTCCACTTTCAGCAAATTGGCCGGGTAATGCGGATCTCGCCCCAGACAGGCAAGCTCTATGGCACGATTCTGGATCAGGCGGGCAATCTGCAGCGGTTGGGCTTTCCTGAAGATATTCAGGGCTATCACCTGCCTACGCGGAGCGACCCTGAGAGCGGCACCGGCGCTGTGCCGACTAAGCAATGCCCCTGCTGCGGTCGCATCGTGTGGATTTTTGTGATGACCTGTCCCGATTGTGACCACCAGTGGGCCAACGAGGCGCAAGTTCCCTTACACAATCTGGAAGAAGTGCTCAGCGACGAGCAAGTGCTGATGGTGCAAGAGCAAGATATGTGTCGCACCTTTCAAGACCTGCGGAAGCGGCACTACCAAGAGAATGCCTCGCCCGCCTGGACCACGCGCGTGTTCTTTGAGCAGTTTAACTGCCTTCCTAAGGATGCCTGGTGTGAAGGATCGATTTTTGGCAAGCAGCCTACTGTTGAGCAAAAGCAAGACTACAAGAACTATCTAATGGCGATCGCCCAACGCCAGGGCAAATCTATTTCTTGGGTGATTAGCGAATTCCAAAAAGAATTTGGCCCGCGGGGGTGGGAGGCGGTGTTTTTTGACCGGTTAGCTTGAGGGCGGGGGCTCAGCGGGCGGCGTCTGCTGCCTGCGCTGCATGACCGCCTGCCGAAACCCCAACACCACCAGCACATTCGCTAAGGTGAGAAAAAATTCTGCCCCGCCATGCAGCGCGTCCACATTGGCCAACTCTTCCCCATAGGCTTGCTGTGCATAGAGACCTGCCGGAATGGTCACCGCCACAAATACAAGCGTCATATAAAACCCGATCAGCGCCAGCCGTGGCATTTGCGGGGTACGGGTCAAAAACCACAGAAACCCCAAGTAGGGAAATAACGACAGACCGAAGAGAGTTTCTTTAGAAAAGAGCGCAGGGGCGGGCATAGGAGCAGGGGTGGTAGTGAAGGGCAGAATATAGGCGTGCAGGATATACAGGCACGTCAGCGGGATCGGGATCGCAACATCGCTTAGGCATCGGGAGTGGCAGGGGGGTGCGATCGCCAGATCCACCACGCTGCCACGCACAGCGTCACATTGCCCAAGACGGTTAGGGCCGCCTGCACTGTCACCAGCCAGGTCAAACTGGGAGCATTGTCAAAAAAATGCCAGGTGCAGGCGCACATGGCACTCACCAACGCAGGCAGCATGCCCCAAGACAGGGCGCGCCACGCCGCATTCTGCACCACTTCCGCAAAAGTCCACACCAGCCAAATGGCGGCGATCCACTCCAGCACGCTTGAGATGTGGATAATCCAGGTTGGAATTGACAGGGCATTCATAAAAGCACGCGAGGTATGTATGGTGCGGACTGAGACGCAGGGCAACGCCTAGCAGCGAGACGAGACTGCACAGAGGATCGGCTAGGCGCTGGCCTGAGAGCGCGCCATCCCCCCGCTTGACCCTACTAAGTACACAGATCTTGTTGTCATTGGCCACATCCTGGGAGATCCCGCTAAATCTCCCTTAGAAAGGGAGACTTTGAATCCAGTTCCCCCTTTCTAAGGGGGGCTAGGGGGGATCAATACCCGGAAAGGTCTACTTTGAGGACTTATGTGTACTTAGTAGCCCTTCTTGACCCTAGTGCCCAATCCCTAACCCCTGTATTGTAAGGGGTGCAGATCGGCAAAACAGCGTGGCGACAGATGCGAGCAGTCTTGTGTGGCTATTACGGCATGGGCAATGGCGGCGATGAGGCGCTGCTGGCTACGCTATTGCAAATGCTGCCGCCCCAGGTGACGCCGCTGGTGCTGTCGGGCAATCCGACGCAGACGCAGCGGGAGTATGGCGTGGAAGCGTGCGATCGCCGCTCTCTATTCGCCGTAGTGCAGGCCATGCGCCGCTCAGATGCGTTTATTTGGGGCGGCGGCAGTCTCATTCAAGATGCCACCAGCGCCATCAGCCCGCTCTACTACGGCGGGCTCATGGAGTTAGCGCAGCGGTTAGGGTTGATCACGTTGGCCTGGGCGCAGGGCGTTGGACCGCTAAATCGCCGCGTTACCCGATGGCTGGCTCAGCGCAACTTTAGCGGCTGCTCGGCGGTAAGCGTGCGCGATCGCGCCTCTGCAGAACTGCTCGCGGCCTGGCAGGTGCCGCTGTCCCTCGCCCCCGATCCTGTCTGGGCATTGCAGGGAGAACCGCTGCCAGGATTGTGGGATCTGCCTGCGCCCCGCGTAGCGGTAGTGCTGCGGCCCCATCCCCAGTTCACCCCAGACCTGCTGGCTCGGCTGACCAAAGCGCTGGTAGATTTTCAGCAGGCGACTCAAACCTTTATTCTGCTCATTCCATTTCATCCCGAGCAAGACGGGGCGATCGCCCAATCCATCTACCAACACATGTCAGCCGTGAGCCAAGTGTTGAGGGTTCATCATCCGCAGCAGCTTAAGGGCGTGTTTCAGGGAGTCGAAATGGCGATCGCCATGCGGCTGCACGGGCTGATTATGGCAGCGGCGTCAGAATGTCGCTGTTTTGCCCTCAGTTATGACCCTAAAGTGTCTCAACTGATGGAAAGTTTAGACATCCCCGGCTGGTCGCTGGACGATGTGCCCGCCAGTGCGACCGAAATCAGCAAAACCTGGATCGACGAATACGCCAACGGCACGCCGCTATCGACCGATCAAATTCAATTCCACCTCGACCGAGCAGATGTGCATCGTGAACTGCTGCAATGCACCCTTTTCCCACCCTGCTAGAGCAGGGTTAACGGTTCGTAACGAAGGCGTTGTGGAGATCAAACCTCAATGATTTTTTGGGAATGCATTCTCTGAAACTGGATCCCTTGAAATGCCATCTTGGCAACTTCTAAACCCGTGCTGTTTCCGTTGAGATGACAGCGGCGATTGCCCCTTTGGGAGCCTGTTGATGGTTGTAAAACGCTTGCTTCAAGAGGATTTCACGGCGCAAACGCAAGTTTTTTGGTTGGAGCGATCGCAATCTAAATGGGATGGGCGTACCCTTTTTTACAAGAGTGTCCTCACGATTTTACTCAGCCATCAACAGCCATCCTCGCTGTGAGCTAGGGCTGTGAAGACTTGCCTTTCCCAACGGCACAAACGGGGTGGGATATGCTCAGGAACAGCGCCCGAATCTATTGCAGCCGATCGGTTGATTCGGTCATTTAAACCTGATTTCTCAACAGAGGGAGCGCTAAAATTTGTGCATCGCCTCGCGAATTCTGTGTTACTAAATGTTAGGTAAATTGCCCTGATTGCCCATCGATTGCGATCGGTAACATTCTAGCCCTTGGGCAAATCGCTATCTTAAATCTAGAAGTAAAGTCCAGAAGAACCGAAGAACTCTAACTTCGCCAGCTCTGCCTCACACCCGCATTAGACTACGGCTGCCTGTTCACTCTCCAATTGTTGCGTCCCGAGATACCCCATGAGCGACCATAACCCTGCCGAAAACCCACAAGACACGCCCAATACTTCAGACTCATCTGCCAATTGGTTTTCGGGGTGGGATGAATTTTTGCAGCCTCCTGATAATCGCGACGAGGCAGCACCCGAGGGCGTCAAACCGTCTCAAGAGGTGTGGCCAGGATGGCAGACGGTGGATTTCCCCGATGCAATGAGTGCAGATGCCATTAAGCCGCAGTCGGTGAGCGCTGCGCCGCCGTCGTCAGAGCCTCCAGCCGAATCTGATAGCGCCCCCGGTTCGATCGATCTGCCGGATTGGTCGGTGCGCAAGCTGGCCCCAGAGGCACCCGCCGCAGTGGTCAATCGTGGGACGGCAGATGCTCTAGAGGATCTGCCCCAGGTCGATCCCCTAGAGCTCATCAGCCTGATTCAAGAACTGAACCAGTGCAACAACGCCTTGCTCGATCGGGTGTCGCAGCTAGAAGATGCGTTAGACCACAGCCAGAAGGCGCGGGTGGCAGAGCGTGAAGAGGCATCTCAAGAAGCGACGAGCTTGTCAGAGCTAGTGCTGGCCAAGCAGCAAGTGACGCAGCTTTTTGCAGAGTTAGAAAAATCGCATCAAACGAGCCAGCGCCAGCAGGAGCTAATTGAATCGCTGACCGAGCAAGTGAACACCAGTCATGCTCACGTTGCTCAGCTTGAGCAGGGCTACGCAACTCTGCAACAGCAGGCGGCCGAGCAGGGGCGATCGCTCGCCCAGAGCGAAGCCACCTGCCGCGATTTGCAAGTGCGGCTACAGCGCCAGCAGCGCCATACCCTACAGTTTAAGGCGGCGCTAGAGCGAAGCCTAGAGGTTGCTCCTTTAGAGGGGCCGCTAACTGATATCGGAGAGGCCCAGCCCCATGCCCCAATCACGCCCATATCGCCTAAAATTCAGCACATTCAGCCCTGGACGACGGCTGCTGGGGAGTCAAATCTACCCGGCAAGCTGGATGCGCTATTGGGCAAAGCCACAGCTCCCGGCGCGTTCCCGTCTGACCCGGTGCCTTCAGAGCCTGGGGCTTCCATAGACCACGCAGATGATGGGGGGTCGATACCTGAACCGGTAGTCTATGCGGTGCAAGAGGCCGCGTCAGAATTAAAGTCAATTTTAGATAATTTGCTGAACGAGCCAGACGCTGCTGCCGATCTGCCTCCTCAGCCCAATGGGCCATATGAGGGAATTGGTCGAGAGGATGTTGCCGAGCATCCCCAGAGAGGCTCAGAGAGGGATAGGGAGGGCAATCGCCCATCGCCCGTTCCTATATCTGCTGTTTCTGCTTGGCAACCCCCGGCTGACCGCAATCGCACGATTGCGCCACTCTCTATGCCTACGGTAGAAGGTGCAGAGCCCAAGCCCCATACCGCGAACCCAGCCAACGTGTCAGAGCCTGCCGCTTCGTCCTTTGCGCCGATTGTGTATCCCACTCGGCCACTCCAAAAAATCGCCTCGCTGGCGGCAGTGGACTTGCCAACGTTCCCCCGTTAACAGCAGTGAAGGGCGCACATGCGGCGTCTTAATTGAACGTCAGTTTGGCAAGTGCCTAAACCGTGTTGCTTACCCCACAGGCGGCACGGTTTTGCGATGGTCTTGCAGCGCAGAGCGGAAGCATGGCTGCTGTTGCTCTAAATACTTTTGGCAACTCAAAATTAGGTACTCTAAGTACCGAGATTTTCTTCACCCGCATGCAGCAGTGTTTATGGATGTCGCGTCAATGGTTGCTTTAATCCTTTGTCCGGTGGGCAGCCAAGGAAGGCTGTGGCAGACCATTTTGCGATCGCAGGGTGTATCTGTAATTTGGGAATCAGCGGATGTAGATCTGGTTGGGACGCTAGCGAGCATGCAAGCCGAGACGCATCTGCTGCCCAGTCTAATTTTGGTGGATACGCAGCTGGTGCGGCTGAAACCCTACAGCATTCGCTGCTGGTACAAGGTTCATTGCCCAACGGTGAAGGTGGTGCTGGTGAACGGGGCACAGGTTACGATTTCGCTCTCTGAGCGGGAGTGGGCGCGATACCAAGGCACGTTGGATATTCTGCCCCGGTTGCCGAGCCAAACGCTGGTCAGCAGCGCGATTACCTATGCGCGCCAAATTATAGCGATCTTGGGAGATACGAAGCTGGATAGTGGAGCCTTGGTAACGGCATTGCTCAAACTGGGCTACCGCAAGCCCCACCAAACGGGCGATCGCCCCATCTCCTTGAACGAACCCCGCACGTCGTTGACCAATACATTGCATCGGCTTTCCCAAATCGAACCCTAATCCTACGCCAAATGTTAATTTCATCCTAAATAAAAACCCCCAAACCAAAAAGGCTTGAGGGCTGGAGTTCCTGAAAATCGTCACTTCTGTAGATGATGGCAACCAAACCCGAAATCAACAAGAGGGGTAAGACCCATCATTGACTCCATATCTGGGTTTAGGGAGTTAACTTCATCCAGATATTACACAGCGGCCTAGAGCCTTAAAGAACGCTACATCATAGGTTTACGCAGATTTGCAACGCCGGGCTCACTGAATTGCAACGGCTCAATGGGTTCAGCAAGTATTTTGGGGCATTGCTGAATGAAGATATGAATTCAAAGGTCCGACCTCACCCTCGCCCTCGCCCTTTGGGAGAGGGAACCAGAGTTCTAGCTCCCTTCTCCCCAGGGCTCCTAAGTACACACAAATTGCCCTGACTATGGCGAATCCGTTGAGATTCCCCTAAATCCCCCTTAGCAAGGGGGACTTCCGATTCGGTTCCCCCTTTGCTAAGGGGGGCTAGGGGGATCAACCTAGGCGAATCCTCGTCGGAAGACTTATGTGTACTTAGTAGATCCCCAGGGAGAAGGGTTGGGGATGAGGGTAAATCATACTTGCATTCAGCAGAGCTGTATTTTGGTAAACCCTGCACATCGCGAGAGTTTCATCAAAGCACGGAGTTTGCTTGCACCTAGGGCGTGATTAGGTTGGCATACATTTCCCGATCCTGCGCCGAATTGCGTTTCTCTAGGGGCACAAACGGCACGCTGTGTGTCCCGGTATAGATTTGGGTCGGTCGGAAAATGCGATTCTCGTTGAGCTGTTCCTTCCAATGGGCGAGCCAACCCGCGACTCGGGCGATCGCAAACACAGGGGTATAGAGATCTGTCGGAATCCCCAGCTTGCGATAGACCAAACCCGAGTAAAAGTCCACATTGGGATAAATGCCCTTTGACCCCATCCGGTCGGCCACAACCTGTTCTAACTTAACGGCAATATCGTAGTAGTGATCGCTGCCAAACTGTTCAAACATTTGCTCGGCCATGCGCTGCAAGATCGTAGCGCGCGGGTCTTTTACCTTATAAACCCGATGCCCAAAGCCCATGATTTTAGACCGGCGCTCTATGCACTGGTCTACGTAAGGTTCCACATTTTCGACCGAGCCGATTTCTTCTAGCATCAAAATCACTTCTTCGCTGGCACCCCCATGCAGTGGTCCTGCCAAGGTGCCTACTGCGGAGGCAATCACTGCATAGGGATCAGTCAGCGTAGAGGCCGTTACCATCGCAGAGAACGTGGATGCATTGATGGTGTGTTCTGCATGCAGCGTCAAACACACATCAAAGATGTGCGCGGCTAAGGGATCGGGCACCCGCTCGGTCAGCATGTAGAGAAAATTGGCAGAGTACCCTAGATCATCCCGAGGCTGAATTGGGTCATTCCCCTTCCGCATAAGCTGAAATGCTGCCACCATAGTCGGAATCTTGGCTAGTAGCCGCACCACCGCCGCCCGAATGTACGCGGGGTCATCTAGCGCACGCCGTGAGTAAAATAGCCCCAGTGCCGCTGCACAGGCCTGAAGCGCATCCATAGGGTGGCCGCTCTCAGGGAAGCACTTCATCATGTCGCGGATGCGGTATTTTAACCGTCGATGAAACTGGATTTCATGCTTGAAGTCTTCCAGCTCATCCTCGGTGGGCAGTTCTCCCCAAATTAGCAGATAGGCTGTTTCGATAAAGGTGCTGCTCTTGGCTAATTCTTCGATGTTAATGCCCCGATACTCTAGAATGCCGTTCTGCCCATCGACATAGCTGATGCTAGATTGAGTTGCGGGAATGCCTTCTAACCCTGGTCTATATTCACAAGCAACCGTCATAAGTCCTACCGTGCGCCTGCACTAACTGTTTATCAACCTGTTTGCACTTAGTCTACGACCACTCAGCTGCGTAAAAAAGCTCAGAAGGAGCGCGTTTAGGGAGAGACGAGACGGTCTTAGGGCGATCGCCCCCCTCATCCCCATTCCTGCGGCGACTACCGTCTGCCCCTTCCTTGCATCGGTCTAGTTTGGCTATTGTATAGCAATCGTCTTAGCCGTTGGAGAATCGCCAGCCGCGCTAAGTCTATCTCTGGTTCAAGCAACGACCTAGGATGATGCAATCTCTGTAGACCCCTAATCCTGTAGGGCTAGGGCGTATTGTAAGAGTCAGTTAAACCCTGATGCCTTTGTACGCAAAATCAAGGTTTCAGGGAGTTTTAAAGCAGACCCTAGATCGTGTGTGGCTAGATGTCGTGCGGGTGGAGCTTGCAGCTCTATTTGCAGATGTTGTGCAGAGATTCGATGAGACAATCACTCCCAGTGCGCTAGGCCATCTCCTTTGGCTGCGGCGTCGCGACGGCTTGGTAAATAGCGGACTGGGGCAGGGGTGCGGGTGGTTTTACTAGAGCAGATTCTGCATGATAAATCGGTAAATCAAACCAGAATGTCGTTCCCACTCCCACTTCACTGACCAGATGAACGCTGCTGTGATGCTTTTCAATAATGTTGCGCACAATCGAAAGCCCTAAGCCAGTGCCCTCTAGGGTGTGCACTCGATTTTCTACCCGGAAAAACCGCTCGAACACCGCAATCTGATCCTCATAGTCAATGCCAATTCCAGTATCGGCGACTTCTACGCGCACTTGGCTCGGGGGTGCATGGGTCGCAGAGGGAATCGAATAGGCGCGAATTGCTAGTTTGCCACCCGCTGATGTGAACTTGAGCGCGTTGCCCAGCAGATTATTTAACACCTGAAGGAGCAAGTCGTAATTGCCCAGCACTGCAGGCAACCCGTCCTCCACATCCTGAACGAGCTCAATGCCTTTGTCTTTAGCGTTAAGCTGATGAGTCCGCAGGGTTTGTTCAATCGGCTGACTGAGATCTACCGCATCAAAGTGGTAGCGCTTTCCAGATTCTAGGCGAGATAGATCCAACACATCGTTGACCAAGCGCGTGAGGCGATCGGTTTCACGGTTGGCAGTATCTAAAAATTCACCGCGCTCTTGATCCGTCAAGCTGTCGCCATACTCGTGCAGCGTTTCAATGAACGATTTGATGTTGAATAGGGGCGTCCTGAGTTCGTGAGACACATTGCTAATGAACTGGCTTTTGGCTTCATTCAGCTCTGTTTCTCGGGTGATATCTTGCACCGTAATGGCAATGCCCTTGACGTTTTCGCGCGACTGATCCAACACGGTCGTCAGCCAAAGGCGCACGGTGCGGCTAGTAGAACCCGGAATGGTGACGCAAAACTCACCTGGGTCGCGATCGCGCTCTACTATCGGTTCAGCCTGCAATCCAGATTGAGCGATATCGTGCAAGGGCTGATCGAGTGCAGACTTTACCGCGTCTGGCAGCAGCGTTAGCACATGCTGCCCCACTATCGCCTCTGCATTGTCCCAACCAAACACTTTACGGGCTGTAGGGTTTACCAGCACCACACTCATATTGCTGTCAAGCAGCACGGCCCCGTCGGCAATGGTGGATACCAGGGTTTCTAGCTTGGCCTTCTCGGCGGTAAGCTCTTCAATATTTTGTTCTTCATAGCTCGATAAGCGCTCCGCCATTTCATTGAAATTGAGGATTAGCTCTCCTAGCTCCCCTCCCAGCGGCAGGTCAATGCGCTGCTGAAAATTTCCGGCAGAAATATTCTTTACGCCGAACAGCAGTTCTTTGATGGGCTTGGTGATGGTGAGGGCATTGAACACTGCGCCCAAAATCACCATCACCCAGATCGACACAAATACCGCGATGGTGACATCGCGCGTGAGGTGAGAGGAGGTGACCACGGTGGGATTGGGATTGGTGCCAATCGCCAACACCCCAAGATACTCACTGTTGTAGTGCAGCGGCACAAACACATCGGTGACTTCGCCATCGGGGGTGAGGTGTTGCCGCACCATGGGGATGTCGGAACTGGTGACGAAATTTTCGGGAAGCTGGATCCGTCGTCGAATGCTGAGGGAGTTTTGCACCTCTGACTGAGAGAAGGGAATGCCGAAGTAAATTTGCCCCTCGGCATCAGCAAACAGCATGTAGCGAATGCTAGAGGTGCTGGTATAAAAGCGGCCCGAGAATTGCGCTAGATCGCTGAGGTGATGTTCTCCCACCATGGGGGCCACGTTGGCCGCTAAGAGCAAGCCCAAGTCTCGCCCGAAGCGGGTATCGTTGAGGCGGGCATCTTGCTGAATGGAGTTGACTGCCCAAAATGTTAGGCCACTCATGAGCAACGACACCACCAGGGTTGCCACTGCCATTAGCTTGGTCTGGAGGGTAAACTCTGACCACCAGCGCCGTAGAATTTCTCGAAGTTGCTTGAGCAGCGTTAACAAGGTGGTTGACCTGCTGATGGATGCAATGAAGACGGAGTGGCGAAGTTTGCTCTGTATTTATTCTTATAAGTTAAGTATCAGGTACTCTCATTTTGCCATGTTCTAGAAATAGCGGCCGTTAAAGGCTAAGGCTATGAAAAATTGGAGGGGTCTGCGTTTAAGACGCGATGACCAATGTCATGACGGTAGTAAGCGCCCTCGAACTGGATGTGGGGGATGGCGGCATAGGCGTGGGCGATCGCCCCTTCAAACGTGTCTCCAATGCCCGTAACGCCTAGCACTCGACCGCCATCGGTAAGCAGTTGCCCGGCCTTGAGGCGCGTGCCCGCGTGGAACACCAACGCCCCCGTATCTATGGCGGCGTCAATGCCTGTAATGGGAAGCCCCTTGCGATAGCTCTCGGGATAGCCCTCTGCTGCCAGCACCACGCAGGCCGCTGCACCGGAGTGCCAATCAAAGGGGGGCAGATCTGCCAGAGTTTGCTGGACGCAGGCTAGCAGGATGCGATCGAGCGGTGTGTTGAGCAGCGGCAGCACGACCTGGGCTTCGGGATCGCCAAAGCGGCAGTTGAATTCCACTACGTTGGGGGTGCCATCGGGCGCAATCATCAGGCCCGCGTAGAGAACGCCGCGATAATCAATGCCGCGCTGCCGTAGCGTGGCGATCGCCGGTTCTAATACCTGCTGCAGCACCCGCTCTAGCAGCGCTGGTGGCACAATCGGCGTCGGGGCATAGGCACCCATACCGCCGGTATTTGGCCCCGTATCGCCATCGCCAATTTGCTTATGATCCTGAGCGGGCACAAGGGGACGAATGGTGAGGCCGTCTGTCACGGCGAGCACTGAGGCTTCTTGACCCTGCAAAAACTCTTCGATCACCACCTGCTGGCCTGCCGCGCCAAACTGCCCGCCAAAAGTCGCCTCAATGGCGGCAATCGCCTCATCGATTGTTTGTGCAACCGTGACGCCCTTCCCAGCGGCCAGCCCATCGGCTTTGACCACAATGGGGGCATCTGAGGCGTGCTGTTGCAAATGGGCGATCGCCGCCGCCGCTGTAGAAAACACCGCCGAAGCCGCCGTGGGGATTCCTGCGTCCTGCATAAGCGCTTTGGCCCAGGCTCTGCTGGCCTCGATCTGGGCCCCCGCCTGGGTCGGGCCAAACACCATCAATCCCTGTCCTTGCAAATAATCCGTAATGCCTGCAGCCAAGGGCACCTCTGGCCCCACCACCACCAGGCTAAAGTTATTCACCAGGGCAAACCGGGCAATGCCCTCAAAATCAGAGATTGACAGCGCCAAGTTGTGGCATCGCTCCAGTGTGTCCGTGCCGCCATTGCCGGGGATGCAGACCACCTCGTGCACGTGAGGAGATTGCAGTAGCTTCCACGCGAGTGCATGTTCCCGTCCGCCATTGCCCACTACTAAAACATTCACACACACTCTCCCAGTCAATCAGCCAGACAAAAAACATTCTATTATGTCACCTCTGGTCTCCGATGACACGGCACAGCATAAGGTCAAGGGAACAGACCCCTGGGGCAACGCCGTCAGTCCTCTTGTCAGCCACCTGAGCCAGCCCCCTGAACCAGCGACCTTCTGGGCTGTCACTCGGAGATAGTCTGTGGGGTATGGTGGATCTGGCAATCGTTGGGTTGAGGGGCGATCGCACCCCTACGCACGGCAAGAAGGAACACACCATGACTTCAGTATCCAGTTTATCCACACCTAATCTGCTCGGGCGATCGTGTCTTGCATTGGCGCTAGGTTTAGGGCTGCTGAGTGGTACGGCGGCTCAAGCCCAGAGACCGCTGAGAGACGCTGAGGGGTCCCAAGTTAATGTGTCTGAACGCGATGTTGCTCAACTCGCCGATACGCCAGGGGTAGAGGGCTCCCCGACTCCGGCCTTTCCAGCTACTGAGTCCACAGTAGACTCGACAGACGTAGATTCGACAGACGTGGAACCGTCGGCTGCTGACTCCACCGATGCCGACTCTACTGATGCTGAATCCACAGAGGCCCAAGAAAGGTTTGCGCCCAGCCCCTTAGAGGCGATAGATACCGACGACCCGCTGCTGCCTCGGCCTATAGTCGATCGCCCCTTGAGTCCACTAGAGCGATTTGAGCTGCAGCAGGCGCTGGATAACTTGAATGCTGACGCTATCGCGGAATATCAATCAGGCAATGTGGATGAGGCCTTTGTCATCTGGTATCGCGAGTTGCGCCTGCGGAGGGTATTGGGGTTAGAAGAAGAACTGCCGGCTCTGGGCCGTGTCGGTGACGTGGCGTGGGGCGATGAGCGCAATCAGGATGTGCAGATTATCACGGCGCGGCTGCGGGAGGTTGAGGCAGAGCTCATGGCAGAAACGCCGCCCAACTTTGACCTCATGCTGACGCTGGCACAAAGTTATCAAACGCTGCGCGCTATTGATGCGGCGATCGCCCTCTATGAGCCCATTCTGGCGCAAGCCCGCGCCCAACAAAATGCAGCGATTGAACAACAGACGCTACAGGCGTTGGGCGACCTAAACTTGGCCTGGTTTCGCTTTGTCCCAGCCGCGTCGGCCTATCAAGAATTGTTGGTTTTAGCTCAGCAACGGGGCGATCGCCCGGCAGAGCAGACCTATTTAGAACAGCTAGCCTTTGCCTATCAGCGGGGGCGGTTCTATGCTCAAGCGCTACCCATTCAGCAACAGTTGGTAAGCGTTTATGAAACTCAGCAGCAGCTTGAGCGCATTGCGCCGCTAAAGATTGCGATCGCCAATAACTATCGCAATACTAATCGACTCGATCAGGCAGCGATCACCTACCAAGATGCCTTTGTGACCGCGCGCGACCAGCAGCAATTTGGGTATGCCAGCGATGCGCTTAATCGTCTAGCAGACCTCTACAAATCCATTGATCGCACCGAAGATGCTCTGCTGGTCTATCGCGCTCTGATTCAGGTCGAATCGCTATCCTACAACGCGCTTGGCGTGATGAACGTGATGGATCAGATGGGTCAGCTGCATGAAGTTCGCAACGAACCAGAAGCGGCGATCGCCGCCTATCAAGAAGCTCTAGAACTGGCGACCTTGTTAGATTATGTGGCACGAGTCGGCTACTTTGCCCAGCAAATTCAGCGGATTCGGGGTTAACAGCAGATCGGGTGCTTTGGGTTAAGGGAGGCTACTAGGTACACACAAATTGCCCCGACTATGGCGAATCCGTTGAGAGCCCCCTAAATCCCCCTTAACAAGGGGGACTTCCGACTCAGTTCCCCCTTGCTAAGGAGGGCCAAGGGGGGGATCAACCCAGGCGAATCCTCAGTCGGAAGACTTATGTGTACTTAGTAGGTTAAGGGAGGGGCAGGATAACCGCGTTACGCGCAATGCCTCACCCCTCACATCCTCAACGCCTAATCTTCCATGTGAATGCCGCACTCAGTCTTGCCCATGCCGCGCCAGCGACCAGCGCGCTCATCTTCACCCTCTGCCACGGCGGTGGTGAGGGGCTCATCGCCAATGCTGGGATAGCCCTGATCATGTAGCGGATTGTAGAGAACGCCGTGCTCTGCAACATAGTCCCAGGAGTCTTGGCGCGTCCAAGTTGCCAGCGGGTTGATCTTGAGACGATTGTTGGGATCAAGTTCAAAGATTTCTAACCGCGTGCGGGTCAGAGCCTGATCCCGACGGCGACCCGTAATCCAGGCGATCGCCCCCAAGTCTTCTAGCCCCCGATTCAGTGGCTCAATTTTAGTAATCCGGTGAAAGGCTCGCACGTCCGTTTCCCACAGCGCGTCCCCAAATTTAGCGGTAAACTCTTCACGGCTGTTTGCATCGGGAGTTTGATACACCTGCAGATTGAGGGGATAGGCGGCCTTGGCCTTCTCCACAAGCTCTAGCGATTGGGGAAAGTGGAATAGCGTATTTAAGAACAGCACCGGCACGGGAGAGACGGCATTCACCTGACGATAGAGCATGTCGGTAATCACCATGTCATCTACGTTAAAGGCGCTCGCCTGAACCAAGCCAGTGGGGATATTCGCCACTCCCCACTTAAGGACATCAATGGGATGTGCAGTCTCAAACTGCTCGTTTAGTTCATCCAGATTGAGCGATGTCACCTGAATAGAAGAATCTGTTGGAGTTGTCATAGTCACCGATGGAAATATGTATCGTTGACTCCATCATATATCGATAAGTACATATCCCTACCGGAAAACTGAGGTTTACCACTTAGCCCAAGCTAACTCCCCATTGCATCAGGAGATCATTTATATCTAGGCAGGCTTTTGGACGGATCGAGTGCTTTAGTGCAACCTCCGTTTTGGCTGCGCCGGGTTTGAGCTTAGTTGTGCCTCCCGGCTTTGGAAATTCAGACTAACCTATGCCCCACAGAAAGTCTCAACGACCTCAGATAGCGTGAGTTCGATAGCATTGTTTCAGCCCTGCATATTGGGGCCGAAACAACGCTAAACCGTGCCGCCTGCGTCGTGGGCAGTATGGTTTCAGGAATTTGCCGAACTGACGTTAGTTATAAGTGGTGATGCCGCGCAGCAGATAGCCCAACACCACGCCGATGAGCAGCGCCCACACTTGCCCTGATTCAATAAAATTGGCAAAGGCAGTTCGCGTGGCGGCAAACACATCCGTTTCAAACTGCTGTGCAAGTAAGCTCCATTCAATTGCAGCCAGGCTGCTTAGCAGGTGGCTTGGGTCCCACAGGTTTGTCTCAATGCCCATGCGAATCAGTTCAAGTAACATGCCATTCCCCCACACAGTGAACAATCTTTAGTACGTCACTATTTTGCCCCCTACCCGGGCAATTGGAGCATTCGTTTGTGATCTAGAGAGGGTTTTAGCGATGCCCGCTTATAGAACCCCTCCGACCTCTTAATCAAGTGCGGAATCTTAAGGCTGCACCTGCATCACAATCAGCGTCATGTCATCCTCATTGGTCTGGCCATTGCCTACAAATCGCTGCACTTGGCCAAACAGGTAGTCTAAAATCTGTTGAGGATTTTCACAGCTCTTGCAGGCATGTTGAAAGTCGTGCGCTAGATTACCTTCGTCGTAGCGATCGCCCCCTGGGCTAGCTGCGTCGGTAAATCCATCTGTGTAATAAATCAAAATATCGCCACGCTGTAGCTCTATTTGAGCATCATAATACTGGGTGTCAATATCTAACCCGATCAGCATCCCTAGCGTATCCAACCGTTTGAGGGTTTGCGTGGCGGCCTGCCACAGCAGCGGTGGGTTGTGGGCTGCGTTGCCATAGCGCAAAATCCGCGTTTCGGCGTCATAGTCTGAATAAAACAGCGTGACAAACCGATTGGAGTTTTCCAAATCGGCATACATCACATGGTTCAAATGCTGCAAAATTCGTGCGGGTGAGTGCCCGTTCAACACCTCGGCCCGCAGCATGCCGCGCAGCATGGTCATAATTAACCCGGCGGGCACTCCCTTCCCCATCACATCGCCGATGGCAATGCTCCAGCAGCGGCAGTCATCAAGATTGCCGTTGCGCCAACGAATCTGATCATAGTTAGCGGGGATAAAGTCGTAATAGTCGCCTCCGACTCGGCTAGCGGTAAGACAGCGAGCCGCTAAATCGACCCCTTTAATATTGGGGCATTGTCGGGGCAATAGCTGAATCTGAATCTCAGCACCAATTTCTAACTCCCGATCGAGACGTTCTTTCTTTCGCAACTCTACGGTTAGTTCATCATTGGCGATCGCCACGGCTGTTTGATCCGCCACCAACCGCACTAATTTTTGGCGAGTCTCCGTCCACTCATAGCCTGCATCATGGCTAAACACGTACAGCCGTCCACGCTCCACACTTTTCGCCAGAATAGTAGTTCCAAACAGGTGCACCTCTGGCCCCAACAAGTGGCTGATCTGCTGATCTAACTCCGACAGCGAGGCCATGGCTGGGTCACTGGCGCCGCTCTCCGTCGAGGCAACCTGCCGCATCGCCGCTTCTAACGCCTTACGGATGGATTGATTTTGGCGACTGTCTTGACAATGCACCTGCTCCAGCCGCATTTGCCCATTGGGTCGAAATAAGACCAGTGCTCCGCCATCAGCATCGGTCACTCGGCTGGCAATCAGCGGTGTTAACTCTAAAAATTGATTGAGATTAGTAAAGCTGCGCAGCGCAAACCCCAGCGATCCCAGCAAATCTTGCACTTTGTTGTGCTCACGATTGAGCCGCGCAATGAGATCCTCTAGTGCAAAAACTGGCACCAGTTCCGGTGACGGCATAATGCCGGACGGAATGCTGCTTGGCAAGTCTGGCTGTGATGGCTGTTTGGGGACGGGTGCTGTTGCCATGTAGGTGGAGTCAGCGAAGGATCTAACGGATGACTGTAGTTTGATGGGTTGGAAGGTGTAGCTTGCCGAGGAGATATCGGCATCTATTGAAGCATTGATTGACTAGTAATAGCATCAATCTGTGTCAGTCGTCAGAATCATAGGGGTGACCTTGTGATTGCTTTAACTGATCGATGCTTGGGGGTTTTGTGAGACATGGGGTGGTGTGAGGTGCGATCGCCCCATCCCCTGTAGAAGTAAGCGGTGAGACCTCAATGCCAATCTAGGCTGAGGACCGTTGTCAAGCTCTACCCCAACATTGGGTTTGATTCTAGCGAATGCAGCGCTGGCAGGCTACAAGCAGCAGCAGTGGATCAGGAGCCGATAACCATCTTGCAACCGCGCCATCGTAGTAGAGGGCTCCGCTAAACGTTCATCAATCCTTGTGGGCCGATCGCCCTAAACGCTGCTTAAGGCGCTGCCACCGCAACCAGATAGGCCAAAGCTTGCTGCGCTGAATCGCTTCCAACTCTTGCTGTGCAGCTTGCTGCTGGTTCTCTGCGCGCTTGAGCAACTTGCGCAACTGCCGCACTCGTCGCCGCAACGTCTGAACCTGTACCGGAGAAACAAGGACTGGCGGAGTTGTTCGTTTCTGGACTGTGATCTTGGCGCGCAACACTGACAACACGTCATCGGGCAGATCCCGAAAGGCAGGGGCTAGGCGATCGCGCTCAATCATCGCTGGATCCATCGTGTCGCTTGGAGCAACATCTAAGACCTGAAAC
The DNA here is from genome assembly GCA_041742695.1 of Elainellales cyanobacterium. Taxonomy (GTDB): domain Bacteria; phylum Cyanobacteriota; class Cyanobacteriia; order Elainellales; family Elainellaceae; genus Kaiparowitsia. The sequence continues at coordinate 51,255 of JBGTOF010000204.1, forward strand.
CCTGCTGCTTCGAAGAGAGGAATAAATTGCAACGGACGAACGCGGTTGCACCAAAACACAATTTTGTCGGGTGAGTCAATGCTCAAAAAATCGAGGGGCTCTGCTTGATCAATATAAAATCGATGATCAAATCCATCAATTGCATGAACGCTAAACCCGCCAGTTTTGAGGATGCGGTTAATTTGGACGATGGCCTGGTCCACATCGGGAATGTGCTCCAACACTGACGCGGAATACACGAGGTCAACCGTCTGATCGGGAATGCTCAGATTGTGAACCGATTCTTGCAAGAGCTGCAGCGGGCTGTTGTGGATGCCTGACAGATCTCCATTCGCCAGCGCGGCGAGGTCAATTCCTCGCAGGTTGAACAGCATTTCTTCACGGCTGGGATGGTCAGGCCCTACGATGCTGGCCGGATCTTGCAGCATCCAGGCAGCAGAACGGGCCATGGCGATCGCTGCTAATTTAGGATCTTGGGGTTCATCCAGATCAATTCCGATCGCCGCTGTGGCTCCCAGCATCACGCAGACCATGAGGCTGGAGAGTGGATTGAGATTGCCACAGCCTAGTTCAACAATTGTCTTGCCTTGGATGTCGGGAATGGACAAAGCACTGCAAATAATCTGTTCAAAGGCATGGCGCAGCCGTGACTTTGAGAGACGATTGTGAAACTGATTGCCGACCCCATCTATCTCGATCGCCAAAATCGAGCATAAATGCTGCATGGCGGCCACTTCAGATGCATTGACTCGACCACGCTGCAAGAGGGCAAACACCAGGTCTTTGGCGGTGCAATCATCTAAATGAGGCGGGTAGGGCGCGATCTCAAACTTCGGTAGCGTGCCTTGGGGTTTATCAGACGAATGGGTCATACATGCAAATGCTCTAGATTTGGTTATCGCCGAAGCAGTTGTTTGAATTGCAGCCAAGCACCGCGCAATTGCCAAAATCGACTGGCTTTCATCTCTGCCACCTCAGCTTCGGCTCGATCGAGCCGCTTGCGTACCCGCTGAAGCTTTTGGCGCAGTTGTTTTGTCGTTTGCTGCACGTGCTGTAGGGTCTCAGCCTCGGATGGCTCTGGGGTTGGCAACACAGGTGGGGGCTGCACAGGTTGAGCCCCGTTAGGGTTTGGGGATGTTTGCGTGGGTCGAACCACCGTCTGGTAGCGGGCGCTGAGTGGCACAGCAGGACGGGCTGCGGTCGCAACGGGAGAGCCGCTAGAGGCGCTGCTAGAGGCGCTGACTGAGGTATCGGAGCTAGCTTCCGCGTTCCCGTCAGGGGGAAGAGGGGACTCGAGTAGGTGGGCGGGTGCCTCAGACACTTTGCGCATGAAGAACTGCGCTCGGGCGATCGCCAACATGTCATCCGACATATCGCGAAATGGCGCCGATAAATCCTGGCGCTGTAGCGGACTCAGGTCAAGCTCTGTTGTCTTAGTAAGGTTGAAAATATGACAGCCCGCCTGTTCAAACATAGAGATGAACTGCAACGGCCGCACGCGGTTGCACTCCCGCACCAGCGCGTCGGGTGAGTCAATTCTTAAAAAGTCGAGCGGGTGAACGTCGGGCTTAAAGTAATGCCAGTGATCGACGCCATCAATGGCGTGAATGCCCACGCCGTTGGGTTTGGTGATGTGGTTAATGCAGGCGATCGCCCGTGCGGCATCTGGCACATGTTCCAAAAACGATGTAGAGACAACCACATCTACCGAGTTGGCCGCTAAGCTCATCTCATAGACTGACTCTCGCCGAAACTCTAGAGCGCTGCCATCTAACCCAGACAAGTCTCCCCGGCTTAGCTTAGCCAAATCAATGCCCCGCAGGCGCTGAATCACCACATCGGGAGTAGGCGCTCCCTCGGCCAATAGTGTTGTGGGGTTGGTCAACATCCAGGCGGCAGTGCGGGCAAGGGCGATCGCCGCATAGCGCTCATCCTTCACCACATCCAGGTCAACGCCAATGACCCGTTCAGCACCCAGCATCAAAAAAACAAACAGCCGCGACAGCGGATTTAAGCCGCCGCAGCCAAGCTCCACAATGGTTTTCCCTTGCACATCCCCCGGCTGAAACTCGGGTGTAGAAAACAGCATTCGAAAAATATTGAACAACCGCTGTTGAGAAAAGTGATTGCTGTTGAATTGGCTGACCTGATCTAACTCAATCGCCAACAGGCAAGACCAGTGCATGATCGCTTCAAACTCTGAGGGCGAGTCTGCCGTGCGCTGCACGAGTGCCCCGACCAAATCCTTTACCGAATAAGCGTCGAGTGCCGTATTGTAGTGCGGCGCTTCGAGCCGCAGCATTGCGCCTGCCGGTTTATCTTTTTCTTCCATAATCTCGGATTTTTGTCTGACGATAAGAGATTGAATTGATCTTCTGTATTAAGTGGGCGGCTCTGATTATTCGTAGGATGTGTGGGCGATCGCACAACGCATCAAGCCCCAGCAGAGTAGTGTGTTACGGCAGAGACACTCTATCTGGAGACACGATGGAGCACAGAGGACACTAAGTAGAAGCCACCAAGATAGTAAAGCAATTCTGCGTAGAAACGGGTTTTGGGCCACGGGTTTTTTTGCGCAGAGCCGCCACAGCAGTCTGTCTCTTTTAGGCAAACCTATGCATCAACCGTCCCCACTCCTGGCACGAAGAGATGCTAATGAGATTTCTGGCAACGAGAACCCCATGTCAAGCAGTCGTTGCTTTGCAGGAGTGAACAGTGTTTTTTTGGAGAAGTCTTCTGCGTACTTATTGAGGTGCGCCTAGTGGTGGTTTTAAGGGCAGAGCCTTAACGCCCCTTCCTATGCAACAAGTACGCAGCAAGTTTTGTGAATGATGACTGCGGCTAGCGATTTAGTCTATTATGGGACGTGAGGCTTTCGATTCGGTTGCTAAGTTGTGCTTTCTCTAGACAATTACTGGACGACAGACAACGCTCCGACTAATTGAGTTCTCTGCACTTTTCATACTGGTCATACTGGAGTGGTTGTATGTCAATCTACGTTGGCAATCTTTCTTACCAAGCAACTGAAGAAGAAGTTGGGGAAGTATTTGCAGAATACGGTACGGTGAAGCGGGTGCAGCTGCCAACCGACCGCGAAACTGGTCGTCCACGTGGATTTGGATTCATTGAGATGGCGTCAGACGAAGAAGAAAACGCAGCAATCGAAGCCTTGGATGGTGCCGAGTGGATGGGGCGTGATTTGAAAGTGAACAAAGCTAAGCCCCGTGAAGAGCGTCCCCGGTCCGGCGGATGGGGCGGTGGCGGTGGCGGTGGCGGTGGCGATCGCCGCAATAGCCGCTACTAGATTCTAACGATTGCTGATTGCAGCCGTGCCCCTACGCCGTTGTGATCAGTGTGACTCTTGTGCAGCAGCTTGTGTGGGTTGCATTGCTTTGATTCAAGGTGGTTGGGTCAAAGCGGATATGTATTATGGCCTAACAGGCAGCAAATTCTGTTGCGTTTTAGGCCATAGTAGTGATGCAGCAGCGCCCTAGCTATGTAACGCTGTTACTGCGCAGTGCCTTTAATTTTGGGTTGCGCGTTTTTGATAAAAGCGGTACCGATGTGTTTTGGCTGTCGGGGAAGTGCGCCATGCCGTAGTAGACCATGTAGATAAGGAGATTATGCCAATGGCTCAGGTCATTTTGGGCGAGAACGAAGGAATCGAATCAGCACTGCGGCGATTTAAGCGCCAGGTGTCGAAGGCCGACATCTTTGCAGACATGAAGAAGAATCGTCATTTTGAAACTCCGTTAGAAAAAGCAAAGCGCAAGGCGATCGCCCGCCGCAAGAAGCGTCGGTTCCGCCGGAGTTCGTAGTCAGCGCTTAGCTATATGGATTAACTGCATTGCTCAACTATCCTACCGATAGAGTTGTTTTCCGACTGGTTTAGGATCTGCGAACCAGACGAGTTGAGCGACAAACTGAGTTGAGTAACGACCAGCGCCATAAAGACTAGATTCAATAAAAGCCCTGATGGTTCAGATTTGCGGAATGATGCAAGTCTGACTATCAGGGCTTTCAACGTATGGAGATGTTCAACGGATTAGAGCTGTTGGGCGTTGGTCTGTGCCCAGCCCCGATCTTTCATACAGTTCACTACACTAGAGAAGGTTTATCTTCTCAACGCCCATGACCGTTCGCAAAGATACGCTGTTTGAGCGCTACCTTGCCCCATTGTTTGAGCATGTCTTGCTCGACCGGCAGGCGTTGATGGACTATCGGCGCAGCAAAGACTGGGAGCAAGAGGGCGATCGCCTGCGCAACCCTACTCTTATCTATCCTGATTACTACCAAAGCCAGCATTTCCACGGCGTGTCGGGAGGCTATCTCAACCCCGATGCTGCTGTGACCTACGATGCAGTTACGCAGTACGTGTTGCCGCCCAATGAAGTGTGGATTCGCAAGAGCCTCATTGAGCGCATCCAGAGTCGGCCGCGCCGCATTCTAGATATTGGCTGTGGCACTGGCTCGACCACGCTGCTGCTCAAACAGGCGTTTCCCCAGGCGGAGGTGATTGGGCTAGACCTCTCTCCTTATATGCTGCTGGCTGCAAAAGACAAGGCCCAAGCGGCACATCAATCGATTCAGTTTGTGCATGGAAACGGGGAACACACAGGATTGCCCGACGGCAGCATCGATTTGGTCACTGCAACGCTGCTCTTTCACGAAACCCCACCGACGGTGAGTCAGGCAATTTTGCGGGAGATGTTTCGGCTCTTGCGGGTGGGGGGTGAGGTGCTGCTGCTAGATGGCAACCAAGCAATGCTGCGGCACAGCGATTGGCTGACCGACATTTTTGAAGAGCCCTATATTCAAGCCTATGCAGCGGGCAGCCTTGATGCCTGGCTGGGGCAAGCAGGGTTTGGAGCTGTGCAAACAGAGGATCTATGGCTGGTGCATCAGATCAGCCGTGGCGTCAAGCCGTTGGACTCAACGCGGGTGCAGTTTGAAACTCCGGCGATCGCCGAGCAGTCAGGTTGGGCTCTAGGCTAGTCATCTGTGTGGTCATGCGATCCCTGATGGACTTGTGCAGAGGGGGCGATCGCAGGCATGATGGAGCTACCGGTTCTTGTGGATTGAGCATGCTGAAGGCGGTTTTGTTTGACTTTAACGGGGTAATCATCAACGACGAACCCCTCCATGAGCGGCTGCTGGACAAAATTTTGGTCGAAGAGAACCTGCGCCCTAATCCTGATGAGTATCGGCAGTTTTGTGTAGGGCGGAGCGATCGCGCTTGCATTACCGATTTGTTTGCCCAGAGAGGACGCGTCCTTAACCCTACCCAACTGGATACCATCGTCCAGCGCAAGTCCGCATACTATCAGCAATATTTAGAAACTATGGAGAGTTTGCCCGTCTATCCCGGCTTGGCAGACCTCATCACGACTCTACAAATGGCAGACTTGGCGCTGGCAGTGGTGAGCGGTGCGGTGCAAGCTGAAATTGAACTGGTCTTGCAGCGTCTCGACCTAGCCCAATATTTTTCTGTGATTGTGGCCGGTGATGAAATCGCCACGAGCAAGCCTGAGCCTGACGGATATCTGCTCGCAGTAGAGCGGCTCAATCAACTGACCCCCAACTTAAACTTGCACCCGTCAGAGTGCCTCGTAATTGAAGACACCTTTGCCGGAGTTGAAGCTGCTAAACGAGCAGGCATGCAGGTAATCGGTGTCGCCCATACGTACCCCTTCCACATGATGCAGCGGGTCGCCAACTGGGCTATCGACTACTACTCTGATCTAGAGCTGGAACGTATCATCGCTTGGTTTGAGCAAGCAACTTCGTCGCTGGCGTCTTAAGGATTGCACCGGATAGGTTAATGAGGACACAGCGCTAAACACCTAGCGCTAAACACCCAAACCAGCGCGCTAAGTGCCATATCAGGACTAGATCAATAGCGAATGCGAGGGTCAATCCAGGCATTGACGATGTCGATGATGATAGAGGCGATCGCCACAATTACCCCAAAGAACACCATAATGCCCTGCACAACTGGATAGTCGCGGAACTCAATCGCCTGATAAAGACGATTCGCCAACCCCGGCCAGTTAAATGTCACTTCTGTCAGCACTGCTCCCCCCAGTAGCGACGCCACCGTCAGCCCAAATACAGTGACGACGGGAATCAGTGCATTCTTCAGGGCATGGGCCATGACAATCCGTCGCTCTCCAATTCCGCGCGCCCGAGCCGCCTCTACATAGTCCGAGCGCAGGGTTTGCTTTAAGTTAATCCGCACAATGCGCTCAAAAATACCGCTGAGCAAAATTCCCAGTGTCATACTGGGCAGCACTAAGTAGTAGGCACTGGTAAAAAAGGCGCTGACATTACCCGTCAGCACACTATCCACCAAATAAAGCCCTGTGGGCCCCTCGGGCGGCAGCGTGCTGATGGGAAATCGGTTGCCAATCGGGAACCAACGCAACTGCACCGCAAACAGCAGTTGCAGCAGCATCCCAAACCAATAGGTGGGCAACGCGTAGGTAATGATGCCAAACAGCCGTCCCCCTGCATCTAGCGGCGAGTTGGGGCGCGAGGCGGCCACGGAGCCGATGAGAATCCCCACGCTGAGGGCCACCGTCATGGCAATCACCGTCAACTCCACCGTGGCCGGAAAATGCTGCCAAATGATGCGCCATACCGACTGACCCTGGGCCGTCAGCGAGGTGCCCAGGTCAAGCCGCAGCAGCGACCCTAAATAGGTGAGGTATTGAATCGGCAACGGTGCATTGAGCCCGAGCCGCTCCCGCATGGCTTCTTTCGCTGATTCGGGTGCCCGGGCTCCCAGCACCGCATCGACCGGATCGCCTGGCGTGGCTCGCATCAGCAAGAACACCACCGTCACAATCGTCAACAGCACCAGCGGCAGCAGCATGAGGCGTGCTAGCACATAGTATTGCAAAGAGCGAGAACGGGACATGGGTACCTACTTGCGAATCTGCCAGAGCAGCAATTGCTGCGTTGGCTCGATGTCGATATCCTGCACATTGCCTTGGGCAAAGATATAGTCTTTGTTTTGCCACAGTGGGATGTAGGGCACATCTTCGACCAGCATGTCTTGCAGCTCTTCAAAGATGGCAGCGCGGTCTTCAGGGTCGCGATCAGCGCGCTGTGCACGAATCAAATCGTTGGCTTTTTCGCTGTAGTAGAACGACCCATTCCCCTGACTTGCCCCACTTTCGCAGAGGGTTTCGGGCGAGCCCTGGTCGCAACTAAGGAAGGGCTGCACGAAGTTGTCGGGGTCAAAGAAGTCGGGATACCAGTTGAGCAGCACGGTATTGTAGAGCCCGTTATCAACGCCTTGAGACAGGGTGGCGCGTTCGGCACTGTTAACAGTAACGGTAACTAGCCCCGGCAATCCTGCTTCAATGGATTCCTTCAGGGTATTGGCGACGATGCCGCGCACGGTGGATGCGGACGGATACCAGATCTCGAAGGTGAGCGGGTTGGATTCTGAATAGCCTGCGGCAGTGAGGAAGTCGCGGGCTTGGTCGAAGTCGCCATCGCCGTAGGCCTCTTCAAACACGGGCTCAGAGACATCGAAGCCGGTGGGGATCATGGTGTAAAGCGGTGCGGCTTGCCCCTGAAAGACCCGCTCATTGATAAGATTTCGGTCGATCATGGCGGCGATCGCCTTCCGCACATTGAGATCGCTAGTGGGCTCAATTCGCTGATTGAGCGACATGTAGTTGACGACGTTTGTGCCCGCCTCGATCACGTTCCAGCCGCCTGACGCCGCATCGCGTTCTAGCCCAGCAATTTGATCGGGCTCTAGGGTTTGGTAGGCCACATCGAGGCCACCCGTGCGGAAGGTGTTGTAAAGGTTGGCGGCACTGGCATACAGCTGAATATCTACCCCGTCATTGGCAGGGGGCTCGCCCCAATAGTCGGGGTTAACGTCTAGCCGCACGGCATCGGGTGTGAGCGAAGCCAGCTTGTAGGGGCCGCTGCCCACAAAGGTATCAGGATTGAACTGGCCTTCGCCAATTTCATAGGCCTCGGGAGAAATAGGCGTAACGCCCCAAAAGGTCAGGATGGCAGGGAACGCCGCAAAGGGATATTTCAACGTGAGGGTGATCTCATAGTCACCGCTGGCTTCAACGGTCTCGATCAAATCGCCCAAGAGATAGGCAGGGCCGCCGCCGTTTTGAATGAAACGGTCGATGGAAAACTTCATCACGTCAGCGTTAAAGGGGGTGCCGTCGTGCAGGGTGACGCCTTCGCGGAGGGGAATGGTGTATTGCAGCCCGTCGTCGCTGACGGTAGGCATGGCGGTAGCTAGCTGGGGTTCTAGATCGGTGGTGCCAGGGGCGTAGGTATAGAGGCGATCGCCCAAGTTATGCAGCAAGATCCCAGTAAAGATCGTGTAGGCATCTGCTGGATCAAGGGTGTCTACCTTTTGGGTCGTGCCCATGGTGACCCGCCCTCCGGCTGTGCCCGAGACCTCGCCTGCCGGATCGACGTCAGGCGCATCTCCTGACTGGGTTGTTTGCGGTGCGCCGCAGCCCACCACTAGGGCAGCACACAGCCCCATTAATGCCAAAAACCGCCAAACCCCGCGCCACTGCCGGGATGAAAACCCTAACCATGCCATAGGTCAACCTGAGGGGAGATAAAATGCTAGCACTCATGTATACCGCATAAGATAGCAGAACTCAATCCGTAACCTGTTCTTGCGACAGCACCACTAGGGTGAGCACAGCGCACACGAGCAAAATCCCCAAGGAGGCCGCAGCGGCATCGGCAAAGGAGGCGTCATTGGTCGCAAACCAGATTTGGGCGGCTAAGGTGCGAAAGCCAATGGGTGAGAGCATCATGGTGGCGGGCAGTTCTTTCATGGCGGTGAGAAAGATCAGCACGAAGCCGCTGATCAGGCCGGGGTTGATCAGCGGCAGGGTGATTTGGCGCAGTGTTTGCCAGGGCGATCGCCCCAAACT
>JBGTOF010000344.1:0-2560 GCA_041742695.1 Elainellales cyanobacterium
GATTTGCCCGTCAGGCCCTCCTAAAATTTGGTCGTGGGTCGAGAGAATATCGACGGTGCCGGTGGGTGTGATTCGCCCCTGCACGCTGGGCGATCGCTTCTCTTCTCCTTCAATAAACGCTTCCACAATCGCGCCTAAATCTGGGATGCGGCTGCTAAAGCTGTCCCAGGTTTCGGTATCGCACTGAAAGCTGAGGTGCTCAAACTGCTGGGCGATCGCCCCCACCCGCTCCTCCGTCGCCATGCGATGGGGCGAGGCCTGGGGCATCGCGCGCAGATCCAGCAAGGCATTGCCCTGCCCTGAAAACCCCTCATTTAGCTTCACCACCATCCGTTGAAGCTGCGGCTGTCGGTCCCATAGTTCAGCAGTAGCAGCGGCCAATTCCACTGCTGTCCAGACTTCTAAACAGCCATCGGGATGGGGCACATCGGCTTCGGCAAACACCTCACGGCTGCCGCTTTTGGTGCCCCAGCGCAGCAACGCCGGGTCCAGCGCCAACAAGGGCAAATCAAGCTGAAGGGCCAGATCTCGCTCTAACTGAGTCGAGTTAAAGCAGGTCATATAGCCAAGATTGGGGCGCACCAGTTGGCGAATTTTGGCGATCAGCCGGGGGCGCTCGAGAATCTTTTGCGTCAGCGTTTTGGTGGAGCCATCATGGGTAGACAGCAGCACGAGCCGCTGCCGCGCATCCGAAAAGGGCACATCGGGCAGCAGCTTTAGGTAATAATCCACAATGGTGGGGTGCAGCGGCTGCGAGGTGATATAGATGAGCCGGGTGTTGGGATTTCGCAGTCGAATTAGCGAAAACAACAGCCGCTCTTCATAATGGTGCACGCCTTTGACCTTCGTCAGCTCTCGCCGATCGAGGCTGAGGGATGGAATGATCACAATGTCGTGAGCGGTTTCATCAAAGGCATCGACTGAGCGCCAGCGATCGCTCAGCAGAGCCTGCAATTCCTCAAAGCGATCGCTCTGGGCCAGCGGCGGCAACACTAATCCCTGCATTGAGTCACTCATAGATGAAACACGTGTCTTATCACTAAATAAAAAGAACGGAATAAATAGAACGGAGAGCAATACAGCCCTCTACCTGGGTGCTAAAGGAGTAGTGCCAGATGCGCGATCGCCCTCAGCGTCCTGGGCCATGCTGCCAGACTCTTCTAGCGGGTGGCTCTGAATACGAGAGGGATATCCCTGATCTTAACCAGCCACGGGATGAACTCTGCGGAATTGTCAATATCTAGTCATATATGCAGAGATATCTTGCTTAGTCAGACGCACGCCACGTTATCGTAGTCCCATCATGCTGCCTTCAGACCTACTCATCAACCGCCAACGGGGGGAAACCCTAGCCCCCAAACGGCTCGCGCTGAATGCACCGAATCGGGCGATCGCCACAGAACTGATCACGCTGTTTCAGCAGCACGCGGGCAAAACCCAAGGCGAGCTGGATCGGCACCTGCGAGAGATTGAAGGCGAAGATACTGATTTTAAGGTGAAACGGGGTCTGGCTCATCTGTTGAAGGGCGATCGCTTTACCAGTTTTGAGATTGTTAGCCCGCTAGAGCCGCCCCTGCTGCGGCAGCGGGTGTTTGCCCAGTCGGCGCAGGCTGCCCCCCTGCCCCACACCGCAGCCGCCACCCTGGCCACCCTGGCACAACAGCTCAGTGCGGAGCTAGCGCACGAAGTGCTGCCCGATCAAATTCGCGCCGGACTCTACGCCGACCTGCAGGAAAACCGCATCCTCACCCGGTTTGAGCCACCGACTGCGGATGAACTGCTGCATCGCTACAACCTGTCGCAGGTGCAGGGCGTGTTCTACAAAGCCAGCCACATTACCATCACCGCCCATCGGAACGATCCGGGAGAATACAAGCTGCTGTTTCGCTATCTCAAGCTGTTTCGGTTGATGGCCTATATCGAAGGCGATGCCGACCACGGCTTTACCATCCCCATCGACGGCCCGGCCAGCCTGTTTGGCAACAGCACCCGCTACGGCCTCGATATCGCCAAGCTGATTCCGGCCCTGCTGCATGTGACGAAGTGGAGCCTGGCGGCAGAGCTACAAATTAAGGATGGATATGGCGATCGCCCCCGCAGTCGTCGCTTTACCCTCACTGCCGACAGCGGCTTAGTGAGCCACTATCCCCCCGGCAAAGCCTTTGACAGCATGGTAGAGTCTGCCTTTGCGGAACGCTGGGCTGCCCTCAAAACCGACTGGCGATTGGAGCGCGAGGTAGATCTGATTCCCATTCCCGGCAGCGTCATGATTCCCGATTTTCGGCTGGTGCATCCCGATGGGCGATCGATGCTGCTCGAAATTGTGGGCTACTGGCGACCCGAGTATCTCCGCAAAAAGTTCTCCCAGGTGCGCCAGTCGGGAAGAGATGACCTAATCTTGGCCATATCAGAACGGCTGAACCTCGAAAAAGCAGGCGTAAAGCTAAGCCAAACCCCCGCCCGTATTGTCTGGTTCAAAGACAAGCTCATCCCAAAGACGGTGCTCGCAGCTTTAGAGGATGTTTTAAAAGGGTCAGATTGAGGATCAAAAGCCACCTGT
>JBGTOF010000350.1:0-6284 GCA_041742695.1 Elainellales cyanobacterium
GATCGCATCGAGGGCGTACTGCGAGCATGTGGGGGTAAACCGACAGGTGGGCGGCAGCAGCGGCGACAGAAACATCCGATAGCCTTGGATCAGTCGAGTCAGCAGGGTTTGGAGCATGGCTTTAGAAAGACTGGAGGGATCTTGGCACCACAGAGCTAGACAAAATAATGATAATGATTATCATTCTATCGATTAAACTCGCAGCATTTAACGGCATTCTGTCCTAAACCGGAGACTATCACCATGGCCCTACTACCGATGCTGACGCCTATTCTGGCTCACTTGGAAGCAGCCAGCCCGCTGACACAGCTTTTAGAGGCCCAGCCCAGCCCAGGGGCGATCGCGGCAGGACTGGCGATCGCCTTTGGCTTTGGTGCCGTTCATGCCCTGTCCCCCGGCCACGGCAAAACCCTGGTGGGGGCTTATCTGGTGGGCAGTCGCGGCACCCCAGGGGCAGCGCTGTGGCTGGGCATTGCCACTACGGTGACCCACACTGTGACGGTGTTTGCGCTGGGGGTTGCAACGCTGTTGGCTTCGCAGTATGTCGTCCTCGATCAGGTGTATCCCATTTTTGGGGCGCTCAGCGGGGTAGCGATTTGCCTGGTCGGCCTCAAGCTGCTGTCGGTGCGCCTGCGGTCTGGCCATCACCACAATCACCATCATCATGAGCATGATCACCACGATCACCATCATGATTATCATCACCCAGAAGACTGGCGATCGCTGCTGGCCATTGGCATTTCGGGGGGAATGGTGCCCTGCCCGTCGGCCTTGGTGCTGCTGCTGAGTGCGATGGCCGAAGGCCGGTCTTTGACCATCGCACTGCACCAGATTAGCTACGGGCTGGTACTGGTGGGCGGGTTTAGCCTGGGTCTGGCGTCGGTGCTCACAGCCCTAGGGCTAGTCGCCGTCTACGCTCGCCAGTGGTTAGAAGAAGCTTCTTTAGCTGCGGGTCTAATGCAGCGGTTGTCTGTAGCCAGCGCGATTGTGACAGTCTGCGTGGGAGTCGGGGTGGCAACGGTAGCGATATCGGGGTAGACTCACCCAACCAGATGACACCCAACGCCCGCCCGTCGCAAATTTGTCTCAAAAGCTTAGCCGCCATTGGGCCGCTAAGCTGGCTTCTGCTAGGGGGCTATCTACTGATGACAATGGCACAGATGTGGGTCGGGCTGGCGGCCCTCTACTACGGTTTGCCAATCATCCTGGTCATCCACATTCTGGCTCCGCTGGGGTTACTCTGGCAGCTGCGCCACCACCACCGGGCCAGCCATCGCTGGATTTACTGGAGCCTGGCCTACTACGGGCTAATGCCCATCATCATCGTGGGGCTTGTACTCTGGTTATGGGGATTTTCAGGAACCCTAGAGTTGATTTCCAGTATTTTGCGCGAAATTCGCTTCCAGCTAAATCGGGCAGGCTGGGGGCTGTAAACAGTGCTGCGTCCCCGCATTTCCCTAGGTTGACGCCAACGGGGTGATCCCCGCCAGTTAGAGCAAGTGATCTAAATGCCTTGGTGAGCGATCGGGCAAGATATATATGTTTAACAACAGGCTAACGATTGAGTTCAGCGGCGGTAAGTAGATTTGGCATCTAACCGGGAACTTTCATTGCGCCGCTGCAACGACTTGTTATGTGGCTGACTGACAACAACCATAGACTAGATCTTAAACCTAAAACGGCTATCGGGGTGCGTGAAAAGCTTGGTAGAACTCTGGATAGGGCAGGGCATCTGCACATTTCATCATCAGTTGATAGGTTTCTTGTAAGCGGAAGGGAAAGCGGATCAGCCGCACAAATATTCGGCTTGCTGTTTCATCCACCGCCCAGTTTAAGCTTATGGCTGCACTCATACGTAAGTTGTAATTCTGAGTGGATTCAAACAACCGCACCAATGCCCGGATCACCACCTCGTTTCCCTTCCCGATTTGAGCCAGACTATAGGTTGTACTTTTAATGGTGTCGTAATCCTGAGCGGATTCGAGCAGATGCACCAATGCTCGGATTGCTGTCTCGTTCGCCTTCCCGATGTTGCCCAAGATTCTGGCTACCCTTCTATGAGTGTAGTCTTCTTCAAGAGTGGTATTGGTGTAATCTTGAGTGGATTCAAGTATCTGCACTAGTGATCGGATCGCTGTCTCATTCCCTGTTCCGATTTTACACAAGCTCTCTTCTGCCTCAAGAAAGATGTTGGGATACCATACGAGGATGGGTATCTCAGGAGTGAATTCAAGTATCTGCACCAGTGCTCGGATCGCTGTCTCATTCCCTGTTCCGATTTTGCCCAAGCTAATGATTGCCTGGGAACAGGTATGGATATCTCCACGTTGAGTGGATGTCAGCCACCGCACCAGCGCCCCTTGAGTGTTTTTTTTGCCCAAGATGACTGCCTGAGAAAAGTTATCGATATCTCCATGTTGAGTGGATGCTAGCAGCTGTACTAGTGCCTGAATCGCTGCCTCATTTCCTGACCCAATTTTGCCTAAGCTTTCGGAGGCAATCTCACGGGTGTATTGATCATGAGTAGAGTCGAGCAACTGCACTAATGCCTGGATCGCCATCTCGTTTCCCGTCCCAATTTGGCCCAAACTCTCGACCGCCTTCCTACGGGTGTCAGTATTCTGAAAAGAATGGAGCAGCTGCACCAGTCTTTGGATCGTCTTCTCATAACCCAGATCAATTCGGCCTAAGCTCTCGGCTGCCTCACTACGGATGTCGGAGTCGAGCAACTGCACCAATGCCTGGATCGCCATCTCGTTTCCCGTCCCGATTTTGCCTAAGCTCTCGGCTACTTTCCTACGGGTGTCTTGATCCTGAGTGGAGTTAAGCATCTGCACCAATGCCTCGATTGCTCTTTGGTGATCTGTACTCCCGATAGCACTAGTAGCCAATGCGTTCCTGGTTTTCACTCTGACTGAATCAAGATCAAACCGCTTGAGCCATACTATTCCCGGCCCATTAGACCTGCTACACAGCCAATGCACTAGTTGATCAACAATCGTATCCGCCTGCGTGCAATCTTTGAACTCAGCAATCCCCGCCACCGCAAGCAGAAAGGCACGATCGCTATAAAAGCCCTTACAACCATCTTTAAAAGTCATCAGTGCTTGAATAAGCGCTTCCTTTTGGGGTGTAATGTTTTGTCCTTGGCCTAGTTCTCTACCTTTACGCCCCATCCACAGCAGAAGGACTTGCTTCCACTGCGGCTCAAAAATCCGGTAGGGCTTATTTTTGACGGGTCGGTTGCGATGCTCGCAGGGCAAGAAAAAGTCCCAGTCCTCGATTGCTAACGCGGCAAAATATTCTTCAAAGGTTGTGTGGTAGAAGGCATAGACCGTTTCTGAGAGGTCTTCTGCATCAACACCAATATCGTTAAGCCAACCCAATTTCAGTGCCAGTTCCAACGATTCCTTAGAAAGGTGTTGCCTAACAAACTGATGACGCAATCGAAATCTCGCGTTTCCCCGTTCATCTTGATCATCAATGGCTGCTAACGATAGCTGCGCCAAGTCCCGATTCAACGTCTGCCGCTGCTCCTCTATCGTCGGGAATTCTTCGGCCTTCCAGTCGTAAATGCGCTCCACAAACCGCTGATATAATTCCGCCCGGGTCTCGGGCAACCGCCCGCTCTTCGCATACCAGTCAAAGCATAACAATGTCAGCCTTAGGGGGTTTTTGACCAAATCGCGAATGCGTTCCTTGCCCGGTTCCTGTAATGCATCACATAACGCTTGTCCCTGTTGAATCGCATGTTCTCCCCGGAGCGCAAACCATTTTGCGATAAATCGTTCTACTTGCCCGGATTCGCTAAACTCTAGGGTGCGGTAAGTATCAAAGGTATCAAAAAGGGCATTATCGCTTCTCCCCCATAGATTGACTCGGCAGGTCAGGAGAATTCTGGCCTGTTGCAACCATCCTCCCTCTTGGATCTGGCGCTTAATATCACTTAAAGGATTGTTAGTTACCCGCATTTCGTCCAATCCATCTACCAGTAACCAAACCCGTCCCTGGCTAAACTGTTCGGCAAAGTTCTGTGTGTCCGCCTGTGAAGTCTCTGCTCTACCCAGTTTTCGGACTACGCCTCGCAGCCATCGATGCTCCAAATAGGACTCTAGAGTGTCGTCTTTTAGGTCTGCTAAAGAAACCCAAATCACTATCGACGCTGGAAAAGTGGCTAACAACCAAAGGCTAATCTGCTGCAAAAGCGTGGTTTTTCCTGCCCCCGGTTCCCCAATGATGGCAATTCGTCTTCCCAGACTATTGGGACTTTCCCCCTGCTGTAAAACCTGCTCCAGAAATTGTTGATGTTCAAATTTCTGTGTGATGATCTTTTTCTGTTCTGAATCAGACTCTCTGTTACCTTCCCCTACCTCTTTCTGTTCTGAGTCAGACTCTCTGTTGCCTTTCCGTATCCCCTCTTGATAGAGTTCTGAACCCCGTTCTGGAGATTTACCCATCTTCTGGCGGGGCACTTCTTTGCACTCCATCAAACCTAGCGGTACAAACACCTGATCCACTTCATAGACAACGTCGCCACGGCGGGTCATCGGGTTGGTAGTCAATTGGCGGCGCTCCTCCAGAAGCTGCCCACTGACTCTATGCCAGGGAATTTCCAGCGGCTTTTCTGCTGCTGCTAAGAGGCGGGCAATTTTCGGCTCAGGATCGATGCCATGTTGCTCTAGCAACCGCCGCCATCGCTCATCGCTATAGACCATCCACAGGGGAGATGCTTCTATAGAGGCGGAACGGTAAGGGTTGTGGTGCTGACTCTGGACAGCAATCACCAACCCATCACAGATGATTGCTGCTCCGGATGCCCCTTCCCATTCCGATTGGGTAGTCGTCACTTCAGGAGGCAAGCGTTGGGGTTCTAGAACTAACAAGCCGTCTGGCGAACGGTCTGCCAAGTAGATCATGCCCTCAATTTGTCGCCCTCCCGCCGCGCTTCCATAATCCCGTTGTGTGCGCCCCCATTTCGGATAGGCGTACATCTGAAAAGCCAGTTTCTCGCCAGCGATTACTTCTGGTAGTTGGCCCAAAGTAATCGCCTCAACGCTAGCAACACCCTTTGGCAGCTCAATTAGCGCTAGGTCTAAGCCTTGGGCTTTCCAGACCACCTGGGCTTTTTCCTTACTAAAGCTGCGTTTATCTCTAACCTCACAGGCAGAACCTACCCTATCCAGCAAATGAGCCGCCGTGAGCACTAGCTCACCGCCAAGGCGATAGCCAGAACCGTACTTGGGCGCAATCACCTCAATCGCCCGATTGGGTTCGAACTGGCGAATGGGCATCGGCATTACTCCGGCACATCGTCACTTCCGGTCAAAATGGGCTTACCATCCACCCGAATAGGTTTGAGCGGAATCACCACTTTATGTACATCCTTGGATTTCTCCGTTCCACCTGCCCCCAACTCAACTACATAGAACTTAAGACCTCCTTTCGCCTCAATGCTGCGTTCCACTTCAATCTGGAACTCCATTGTGACTTCGCCCACCTCAAACCGCAGCCGCTCCCCCTGGGACGCAACCACCGACTCGATCAACTCTGCCCGTAATGCGGCAATCGCTTCCTGTAACCCGACCCGTTTTGGTTCTGCCATAACCCTCCCCCTGGGTTTTGATAGAGGCTATAGTTCTATTTTCTCAGAAAAAGCTTTAGCGAGAGAGGAGCCTAAAGTAATTCTGCGATTTTTACCTTCAGAATCAAGGTGATCGCTTCCCCAATCCCCTCAAGTAGTCAAATGCCGAACGCCGTAATCCAGCAACTTCAAAGAATGCCCCCACAAAT
Organism: Elainellales cyanobacterium; assembly: GCA_041742695.1. Taxonomy (GTDB): domain Bacteria; phylum Cyanobacteriota; class Cyanobacteriia; order Elainellales; family Elainellaceae; genus Kaiparowitsia. The sequence goes on from JBGTOF010000350.1 coordinate 5,791, forward strand.
AACCGAAGCCGCATAACTACTGCTTATACTGACTTTCCTTCCTAAATTCCGTCTAACACCCCGCAGCAGGGTAGATAGCCAGAATCAGAGTTGCATATCACCTCCTCTGAGAGTAGTTATACCGAACATTATCTGCATAACTACCCAAATCGGAGTGTTATACAGAAATCTGTCGGGCTATCTGCCCGAATTCGAGTATTATGCCGAATCAGGTCGTGATAATTACCCTAATAGAGGTATTTACCTAGATCTTGATCTGCATAATATGCCTGCTAAGGGGTGTTATGCCGATAGCTTCAGCAAATCTTCATGGTCAGTACGTAGGCTAGGGATGTGGCATTTGGTACATTAACACTACCAATATCTACCTTCCTCGCCATGGAATCCCGACCCAGAAAGCTGCTTGACCAAGTCCGCGACGCGATTCGTCTAAAGCATTATTCCTATCGAACCGAGCAAAGCTATGTTGGATAGATCTGTACCTGTTGTTCTTG
>JBGTOF010000358.1:0-1712 GCA_041742695.1 Elainellales cyanobacterium
AGGGTTGAGCACCGTGCTGCTGTTAAACTGCCCATCAAAATCAATCGGCGCACTCACCGGAAACGTCCGCAACTGATACCCCGGCAAGCGTGGCATCAAGGCAAAAATTGCCAGCGCCAGCACCAAAATTCCCAACAGCACACCCCCCACTTGGCGAGGTGACACCTCCAGTGACAGCCGCCGCCGGGGTTGAGGCCGCAGCCCCAATCGCGAGCGATAGTCAAGCATCAGCGTGGGCACCGCCAGCGCCATAAACGCCAGCACCATCGGCGCAAACCAGAGGGTTTGGCTGAGGGTGGCGGCTACTCCCATCAAAATCAACCCAATCACAATGGAATAGCCGAGATCTTTGCGCCGGGGCGTATCAAAGCTGTGAAACACTTGGAGCTGAATCAATAGCTCTGCCAAGGCCAGGCGCGTGTCATTGCGCTCGAGGGTAAGGCGCACAAAGAACAGCGCCAGCGCCACCAGCATGGCGATCGCAATGCAAAACTTGACCGGAACGTTACGCCGATGCCGCTGTCGCCAGCTCCAGGCGGCTCCCATTAGGCTCATCGGCACGGCCCAATAGCTAATGCCTGGGGAATCCGCCACATCCGCCGCTGCCACATCTACCGCAATGATGCCGACCACAACCATCCCCTGCACCAGCACCCGCAGCGCCAGCGACTCCTCTGGCATTTCTTGCGGCAAGTTGCGGAGCCGATGGAGGAGCGATCGCAGCGGTTCTAGTCGCCGGCCAAGCGCAGTCGTTTGAGAATGGGTCGCCATACTAACCAGTGGGTGAAGAATGCGAGAATCGTCTTCACTATGCTAGCCGACCCCACCGCGAGTAGAGATTGCCACACGCTACTAGATAGCAGATATCTGCATCACGAACATTCGCATCACGGACATCCGCAGCCTATGCCACAACACCACCGAAACCCGCATCGACTGGCGCGGCGAGCTTCGGCGATAGTTACCTCCGTCATCGATGCTGGGGCGATCGCACCAACACTGTCATATACTGCCCGTCTATAAACGGCGCAGGGATAATCGGCGTAAACTGCGCCCGATCCGTCGCCACCTTTTTTACATACAGCTCGTTCATTAAATGGATCACCTGGTCGCGTGTGCCGATGATCCAAATTTGCGTGTTGCTCTCTCCCTGGTGCGATCGCACCAGGGCCTTAATCTCTGAACTCATGGGTTTTACCTTGCTAATGCGTGTTGTAGAGGAAACGCGCCTGGGGCGTGGTTGACCCAACCACTTGTCAGCATTAGCGAGGCGCTTGATAATCATCAAAGCCTGGCTCCTGCCATACTCAGGAGTCAGGTCAGCTGGTTAGTGAGTGCTTCCAACACTCCTAATCAGCGCCCAAAACCCCAACCGCGCGTGTAACTTGTCACCGGAATCCAATTCCGGTATCGCAAGGAATAAACCAAACGATCAAAGAAAACAAGTATTTTTCTCTACATTTTGTAAGGCCGCGCCACTGACCCATACAGGTGGCACCAGTAGATACTGGATAACCCCCGAAGCGAGGGTATTATCCAGCACATTCGACGGACAAGCACCCCATTCTCCAGAATTAACCATCAGATCTGCCCGATAACGCCCCGAAACCTCGGTCTTATCTAGCAAATATTCTGTTTAATTCCTTAAAATTTGGGTGTTATTTAGCAGATTTATTGGAAAATCAAGAATGATGCAGCAGATCTAACACTTA
>JBGTOF010000030.1:0-17206 GCA_041742695.1 Elainellales cyanobacterium
CAGTTCTTGCTCTCGCCCTGCCGCCGCCACAAATAGCATCCGCTCTTGAGACTCCGACAGCAAAAATTCATAGGGCACCATGCCCGTCTCCCGCACGGGGATTTTATCGAGATCCAGCTCAATGCCAACGCCGCCCTTCGCTGCCATTTCAGCGGTGGAGCAGGTGATCCCTGCAGCGCCCATGTCTTGTGCGGCAACCACTGCCCCAGTGTTGAACGCTTCTAAACAGGCTTCGATCAACGATTTTTCCAAAAATGGGTCGCCCACTTGCACGGCGGGGCGATCGTCTATCGACTCATCGCTGAGTTCAGCGCTGGCAAAGCTCGCGCCGCCCATGCCGTCGCGCCCCGTCGTAGACCCGACATACAGCACCGGATTGCCCAAGCCGTTTGCCCCAGATTTAACGATATCGGGCGTTTCCATCAGCCCAATCGCCATGGCGTTGACCAAGGGGTTTCCCCCATAGGCGGGATCGAAATACACCTCGCCGCCCACAGTAGGCACCCCCACGCAGTTGCCATAGTGGGCAATGCCCGCCACCACGCCGTTGAATAGGCGCCGCGTTCGGGCATCCTCTAAGCTGCCAAATCGCAGGGAGTTGAGCACTGCTAAGGGCCGCGCGCCCATGGTGAAAATGTCTCGCAGAATGCCCCCCACGCCCGTGGCCGCGCCCTGAAAGGGCTCTACTGCTGAGGGATGGTTATGAGACTCGATTTTGAATGCCACCCGCAGCCCATCGCCAAAATCCACAACCCCGGCGTTTTCGCCTGGCCCTACTAGAATGCGATCGCCCTCGGTTGGAAACTGTGCCAGCAGCGGGCGCGAATTCTTATAGCAGCAGTGCTCCGACCACATCACGCCAAACATCCCCAGTTCGGCCTTGTTGGGGTGGCGCCCTAGGCGGCGCAAAATCTCGGCATACTCGTCGGGTTTAATGCCCTCAGCAGCAATCTCTTGAGGGGAAAAGGGAGCCGGAGTGGCGGCAGGCGTAGCAGCCTCAGTCATAGCGGTATCGCAATAAATTAGAACGGCGAACACCGTTCATTCTATCGGTTCCTGACCACTCCTACTGATTGCACTGAGTGCACTGACTGCAATGCTGCCGCCGCCTACTGAGCCAACGGGCAGGACGCGAGAGAATCGACCGCATCAGGTCAGCGCTGCGCGGTGTAAAGTCGCTTGACCCTGTTCAACCCGGCGAGTGAGGCTGGCGGCCAAGGGCCGTTCCGCCGGTTCGGGAAAGAGCTGTTCGAGTAAACCATCACGCTGGTCTAGGGTTTCGTAGAAAAAGAACGCTACCCCAGATAGCCCCCGCTGCCGCACGGCGTCTACCTTTTGCCGAATTAGCTCGGGTGACACGAGCTGATTTTTTAGTCCGGTTAAGATGCCCACGGCTAGGGGAATATGGCTGTAAACCTGCTGCACCTCAGGGCGCTCTAGCTCAGTGCGAAAGTGAGTCAGGCTGTCCCGATAGACCTGCAAGATCACTTCTTCGACGTAGCCGCGCCGTTCCCAACTGCCCCAATCTTGCAGGTAATAGCGATACGAAAAGTCTTGGGTGTTGGGCGAGAGGGACAGAATGCAGTTGGGATCATGGGCTTTGACGGCGTTGAAAATTTGTACCATGAGTTGAGAGATGCGATCGCTCCGCCAGCGCATCCAGTCTGGGTCACTCACATCAGCGGGGGGCGACTGCCCGTTGTGTTCTTGGCGATAGATCTGCACCGTGTAAGGGTCGTAGCCCAGTTCGCGGGGTAGGCCAAAGTGATCATCCAGCTGGATGCCATCCACATCATAGGTCTCTACCAATTCTGTAATTAGCTCAACGATGAACTGCTGCACGTCGGGATGAAACGGATTCAGCCATACCCGTGGCCAGAGGCCCTCCATCACGACCTGGGTGCCGTCTTGACGCTGGGTTAGCCAGTCCGGGTGGCGCTGGGCTAATTCCGATCCCGCAGGTGCCATCAGCCCAAATTCAAACCAGGGAATGACAGCTAGCCCCAACTGATGCCCCTCAGCAACCGCCTCCGCCAGCATGTCTCGGTGGCGCAGCCCTCGATTGGGCAGGTGCGATCGCCCAATCACCGATTCTGCTAAGGGGCTAGGGTAGAGCGTATAGCCCCAGTTCCACACCGCCGGATAGACCGTGTTAAACCGCAGCCGCGCTAGCCGTGCAAGTCCTGCTTTGAGCTTATCCGTTGACATCAGCACGTCGCTGTCTACATTGGTCATCCATACCCCCCGCAGTTCGGTAGCGGGTGTAGCGGCTAGGGGAGTCGCTGCTCGCCCCGGCAGCAAATGTCCCGGCGGAAACAGAATCATGAGCGTGGCGATCGCTCCCCATACCACATAGCTCCAACGCCTCCAAGCTCCGGTCCCGGCTCTAGAAAAGCGACTAGCCTTGGAGTCTTGGATTGGGTTAATTCTGTCTATTTCATTCATTTTCTTGGTTAATTAATGGCGTCAACACCGCAGAGGCTTGGTTCGATTGGCATTTGTAGACCTTTCCCAAAATCCTGAACGGTTGGGCTCAGAATCTATTGACATACGTTGGTGTGGGCTACAATACAGAAAAATTTTTCTGATGACTCAATCAGCTATTTTGAATCTCAACTGTCGGGTCTAAACGTGAGGGGCGATCGCCCACACAGCACGCTTATAGCTATGTTTTGCTAATAGATTTCACTAACAGAAACGCCACGCCAGCCTGGTTTTGAGTTCGGTTATCCCTACTTTATTCATCACTATTTGGGTTAGCTTGCTCCGATCTGTTTTCTTCATCAGATTTATTCTCTCTCTAGGACGATGAGTTGACTAAACACAATTTGGTACGCTATCCTCGCAGCAAAACAACATAAGTCAGCCTAATTCACGAATCCGTTGCTCATCATCGTGATGATAGTCGGCATTCTTGAAACGGAGGATCCATCCATTGGGGCTTATCTTTTAGGAAGACTGAGTTGTTGAACAGGGCTCTACATCACGAATCTTTGGGTTCCATATGTTGGTTCCTTCAGCGCTCAACCTCCCACGGAAGGGCAACTCTCAGCCCTCGCCCGTCAGCTAACTTCGTCGGCATTGAGAGGGACTGCACGATCGGCATTAGGGAGTGTTTCGATCCTCAACCGCGTCCTTCAGACGGTATGTGACTGTGTCGTTTTGCACCTGCTCTTGACCAAAGGCGGGGTTCGCACCAGCCTTTACCAATGTCTGAGCAGGAATTGTGAACCATGAGGTGAAAGAGACAACATGTATTCAGATCAAAAGCGGCGTATTGCCTTGATTTCCGTTTCTGGTGATCCGGCTGCGGAGATCGGACAAGAAGAAGCGGGTGGTCAAAACGTTTACGTCCGTCAAGTTGGGGAGACACTCGCATCGCAGGGGTGGCAGGTAGATATGTTTACACGGCAGAGCCGCCCCGATCAGGCAAAAATTGTTCAACATCAACCCAATTGCCGCACTATTCGATTGCAGGCTGGGCCGCTTGAGTTTCGCAGTCGGCATGAGATTTTCGATTACATGCCAGAGTTTGTTAGCCAGTTTGAAGCCTTCCAAAAACAAGAAAACGTTTCATATTCTCTAATTCACACTCACTATTGGCTGTCGTCTTGGGTGGGTATGCAGTTGCGGAAAACCAACCCGCTCGTGCAGGTTCACACCTATCACTCCCTAGGTGTAATCAAATACAAAGCCGCGAAGAAGCTGCCTGCGGTAGCGTCGCAGCGACTGCCTGTAGAAAAGACCTGTCTGGAAACGATCGACTGTGTGGTAGCCACCAGTCCCCAAGAAAAAGCTCACATGCGGGAGTATGTGTCCGACCAGGGAACTATCGAGGTTATCCCTTGCGGCACCGACATTCAGCGCTTTGGGCGCGTGTCGCGGGCCGATGCCCGCAAGGAACTGGGCGTGCCTGCCCACGAAAAAATGGTGCTGTATGTGGGTCGGTTTGACCCCCGCAAAGGCATTGAAACACTGGTGCGGGCTATGGCGCAGTCGAAGCTTAGAGCTACAGGCGAGTTGCGTCTCGTAATTGGCGGGGGAAGTCGGCCCGGCAAGAGCGATGGCATTGAGCGCGAGCGCATCGAAGGCATCGTGAATGAGCTGGGGCTACAGGAGGTGACTCACTTCCCTGGTCGGCTAGATGAGACCAATCTGCACCTGTACTATGCAGCAGCGGATGTATGCGTTGTGCCTAGTCACTATGAGCCGTTTGGATTAGTCCCCATCGAAGCAATGGCGAGCCATACCCCTGTCGTTGCTAGCGATGTGGGCGGCTTGCAGTTTACGGTGGTTTCTGAAGAAACTGGCCTGCTGGTGCCTCCTCAGGATGTGGATGCGTTTGCCATTGCCATTGACCGCATCATTGGGAACCTCGAATGGCGAGATCAGCTCAGTGCAGCCGGTCGGCAACGAATCGAGTCGCACTTTAGCTGGGATGGCGTTGCGACCCAATTGGGCAAGCTTTATACTCGACTCATCGAGGAAAAGGACGCGACGCTAGAGCCAGAAAAGCAGCCTCAGGTAGCCGCGTAAGATAGAGTGAAGTTCGCTTGTATAGGCTGTAGCCTGTTGCGTAGGAGTGTTTGTGGGTGCAGTTTTTACGCAACAGGCTGATTGCAATCGACGGGAAATTTCGAGCAACTGAGATTGCGGTCAAGCTCGTCTGATTGAGCTACCCCAGTTATCTCAATTCATCTAACCGGTTCGCTTTTACAACACCCAGGCTCTCAATTCGGCGCTGCTCAGTAGGCAGATAACGCGGAAATAGAGTTTGGGTTTTTGTTTGAGTGTATGCGTGATGCAGACAGTCTATTTTTTAGGCTTGTTGTACCAATGGGGTGATTCGGACAATTAGTATTGTGAGCCTGCTGTGCAGCGGGCTCACAACACTAGACACTCAAACCAGTGCGTTAAGCGCCATGCATTATGGGCCTTCTAGCATAGGCCCTGAACCGCCACTCACGGGGGGAATCAGAACCAACTCATCCCCCTCATTTAGAACCGTTTGGGGTTCTGCAAAGTCTAGATTAATCCCAAATCGCGTCACGTCGCGCCACTGGGCTAGCGTCGGATGCTCTGCAACTAGGCGATCGCCCACCTCAGAGGCTGTTGTTCCCACCGCGCACTGCAGCGTTAGCTCTGGCACACCATAAGCTTCTTGATAGGCGGCAAACAGCTTCACCGTGATCGTGATATGGCCCTGAGTCATGCCGACTGAAAATTAACAATGCGGCCAAAGCTCTGGGGCTCTAAACTGGCACCGCCCACCAACACGCCATCAATATGAGGCTGCGCCATAATTTCGTCAATATTGCCGGGTTTGACGGAGCCGCCATACTGAATTGGCACATCCCGATAGGACAACTGCTGGCGAATCGTTTCAATGACTCGATTCGCCTCTTTTGAGTCGCAGGTTGCACCCGTTCCAATCGCCCAAATTGGCTCATAGGCAATGACCAAGCGGGTTTGATCTACCCCATCCAAACCAGTTTTAAGCTGATGTAAGATCACCGCTTCTGTCTGCCCAGCATCACGCTGTTGTTTTGTTTCACCTACACAGAGGATTGGGATTAGTCCGGCCTCTTGTGCTGCCCTCATTCGCAGGTTTACCGTCTCGTCGGTTTCGCCGAAGTATTGGCGTCGCTCGCTGTGGCCGATCACGACATACGAGACGCTCAGCTCTACCAACATTGGCGCAGACACCTCGCCCGTAAACGCGCCTTCTACTTCCCAATGGACGTTTTGCGCACCCAAGCGCACCAGACCGCCATGTAAATTTTGCGACATCACGGCTAAGTCGGTAAAGGGTACGCAGAGGATCACCTCGCGCTCGTCTGGGGTGTCTGTGAGCTGTGGCAAAAGCCCCTGCAAATAGGTCAGCGCCTCTGCTTGGGTCTTGTACATTTTCCAGTTGCCAGCAATTACCTGTTTACGCACGGGTGACTCTTTTCTTAAGACTTCATTAACGATCGACAAACCGCACTCATCAGTTTACTGGTTAACCGGGGCATTCTGGCAAGTTTTCTCAGCATTGCCGCAGAGGTGGAATAACCCTGATCCCGCTGGTTATAAGCGCGCAAAAGTATGGGGCGATAAGGCGATCGCCCGATCTTGCCCTAACGGAGGGAACGCCTATCCTAGAATACAGAGAAACAGACCCAACCGAACTAGCGCCATAGCTTGACACCTCCCCGATGGCCCGTATTCCCAAACTGACCTTTGACCGGGGCACGCTGATTTTGCACCCGCCGCCCACCGGCAAAGCATGGATTGAATTTGCTACTTGGGATGACCGAGTGGAGCGATTTCGGGTGCCTGCACAGCACTATCGCCGCTTGGTCGAAACGCTGCAGGCAGACCAAGTCATGTTTGAAGACGCCGCGAAAGGATTTGAGGCGATCGCCCTGACCCCAGCGATGAGCCGTAAGCCATATCCCCATCAGCAGGAGGGGCTAGACGCCTGGATTGCGGCAGGACGGCAGGGGGTGGTGGTTTTGCCCACAGCAGCGGGCAAAACCTATTTGGCGCAAATGGCCATGCAAGCTACGCCGCGCAGCACGCTGATTACCGTGCCCACCTTAGACTTGATGCACCAGTGGTATGCCCAACTGCTGGCGGCGTTTCCCGAGGGTGAAGTCGGTTTGCTCGGAGGCGGGTCATCGGATCGGACGCCGATTTTGGTGGCCACCTACGATAGCGCTGCTATTCATGCCGAAACGTTGGGCAACCGCTATGGGCTGCTGATCTGCGACGAGTGCCACCATTTGCCGAGTGATTTTAACCGAGTCATTGCAGAGTATGCGATCGCCCCGTATCGATTAGGGCTCACCGCTACGCCCGATCGCTCCGACGGTCGCCATCAAGATTTAGACCATTTGCTAGGGTCGGTGGTCTACCATCGCACCCCAGAGGAGTTGGCGGGCTATGCCCTAGCACATCACGATCTAGTGCCCATCCGTGTTTCCCTGTCAGCGGCTGAGCGCGATCGCTACGATACGCTGATCCAAACCCGCAATCGCTTTTTAGAAGAGAAGAACCTCTATCTCGGCAGCCTAGAGGGATGGCAGCGGTTTGTGATGGCGAGCGCCCAATCCCAAGCGGGTCGCCGGGCGATGCTGGCCCATCGCGAAGCTCGGGCGATCGCCTTGGGCACCGATGGCAAACTGCGGGTGCTGGCAGATCTGCTGGCTCAGCACCATCCTGACCGCACGCTCATATTCACTAACGACAACGCCACCGTCTACCGAATCTCGCAGGAGTTTCTCATTCCTGCTATCACCCACCAAACCCCGGTCAAAGAGCGGCACGACGTGCTGCAACGGTTTCGCGAGGGCACCTACACCACTCTTGTGGTCTCTCATGTGCTGAATGAGGGGGTGGATGTCCCCGATGCGCGGGTGGCGATCATTCTCTCGGGCAGCGGCTCTAGTCGGGAATATATTCAGCGGTTGGGGCGAGTGCTGCGGAAGGGCCAGGGCGACAAGCGCGCCATTTTATACGAGGTTGTGGCAGAAGAAACCAGCGAGGAAGGTGTGTCGCGTCGCCGCCATGCGACTCCCACCTCGGCAACTCGAAAGCGACCGGAGGGCGATCGCCCCATCCGCCAGCTAGAACTAGTGCCCCCGCCGAGCCAAGCGCCAGTCCCCCGTGCCGCTGAGCATCCTGCGTCCTATGACCTGTCAGCAGCTTCTCCACCGCCCCCGCCGCCAGATTCACCCTTCTCATCAGAATCGGCAGAGTAAAATGACGTGAGTTTGGGATAAGCTCACACGCTTGATGTACCCCACCATCAAATCTGCTGTTCCATGGATTTCCGACGACTATGAGTCAACCGAGCGCAGCAAAATCTATGCGGGAGCGAATGCTGGCGGGAGAGCCCTACATCGCCCGTGATCCTGAACTGAACGCCATGCATCTCCGATCAGAGCAACTTCTGCAGGCGTTTCACAGCGCTCGCCCTGAGGCGAATGCAGAGCGACAGTCTCTCCTTAAGGAATTGTTTGGCGCACTTGGGCCAAGGTCTAACGTTAGGCCGCCGTTTCGATGTGATTACGGGTCGCAGATTATTGCAGGAGAAGATCTCTTTATCAACTATGACTGTGTGATTCTCGACTGCAATGTGGTGCGATTGGGCGATCGCGTGTTGCTGGGCCCCAAGGTGCAAATTTATACCGCTACTCATTCGCTTGATCCGGCGGTGCGGAAAGAAGGATGGGAGTTTGCCTTGCCCATTGAGGTCGGCAGCGATGTGTGGATTGGCGGGGGCGCAATTATTTGCCCGGGGGTGACGATCGGAGCGGGTTCTACAATTGGGGCTGGGAGTGTAGTGACGAGAGACGTGCCGTCGTTGGTGTTTGCCGCAGGCAACCCCTGCCGGGTGATTCGCAGTCTGACTAGCGCTTATTAGCTTTGTGCTGTAGATCTAACCAACGCTAAACCGTGCTGCCCGCGTCGTAGGCAGCACGGTTTAGACCATTTATTGAATTCAGGGGAACTCAAATCTGAACGGTCTAATCAGCGTTCTACACTCGTTAGATTAGTTTCTCAAACCTGAATTATCCGACCTGACGGAATTACCCTTCCTGCTCCGACACATCTAGCCACACCTCATCGGTGCCGTGATGCGCTGTTTTCACCCACTTTAACTGCTTAGGCCGCACTGAGATGCGGGCAGTCGTGCTGGCCATGACGGGAAGCCAATGCACCATGTAGACTGTGCCGAGGATTGCTTGGTGCAACGCTTGCCAGATTAGCGCGGGCGATCGCCCCCGTTCGCTACGTTTGGCGCGACGCGCCTGAATGCGACGCAGCCCGGCATACATCCCCATCATCGACATGGCGACCGAAAGGCTCGTCACGGGGGCCAACATCGGAGGACGGCTGCGGGCGATCGCCATCATCAGGTCGGGCACGGTGGCCGTAGGCAAAATATATTGCAGCACGAAAAAGGCCAGCAAATCGAGGGTTTTCTTCAGGCCTAGACGGTTGCGAATAATCAGCCGCCAGTAATCAAGGTAGCGCTGGTAGCCGCCCTCGGCCCAGCGGTTGCGCTGGTGCCATAGCCCCCGCGCTTGGGTGACGCCTTCTTCTACCACTGCGGGATGCATCAAAAACTCGATATCCCATCCGGCTAGATGCAGCCGAAAGGTGAGGTCTAGGTCGTCGGTAATGGTTTCTTCGTTCCAGTTGCCACACTGGTCCAATGCCGCACGACGAACAAACATGCCGTTGCCCCGCAACTCGCCCACGCCGCCAATGGCAATGCGCTGCTGCTGATAAAAGCTGTCGATCGCCATTTCTGCCATTTGCCCGCGAATCCACAGATTAGACGAGCGCAGCGTTCGTTCTGCTTGGGCGATCGCCTTTCGCATTTGCACGGCACCCACCTGCTCTTGCTGAAACAGCGTCAGCACCCGCCGCAGCATATCTGATGGAATTTGAGCATCTGCATCAAACACGCCGATAATGTCTCCCGCCGCGAGCGCACAGGCCTGGTTCAACGCTCCCGACTTGCCGCCGCCCGCATCACTGCTCCGGGTCAGCACCTTAAGCTGGGGATACTCTTGCTGCAACTGCTGCAACACTTGGGGTGTGCGGTCGGTGCTGTGGTCGTCAATCACCCATAGCTCATAGCGACTGGCCGGATAGTCAACTCGGCACAGCGCTTTCACAAGAGACGCAATCACCGTTTCTTCATTCTTTGCAGCCACCATCAGCGACACAAACGGTAGCTTAGCAGGGTCATGTTCTGGCAACGGCTCTGGCAAGGGACGCTGCCGCGCCGTTAGCAATCGCAGAATATGAATGCCCATCAGCGTGGTCAGCGCCATCACCGCCCAATAGCCCCACGAAAACAGGTGCAATGCAATGGTGCCACTCCACACAAGGGTGAGCGCTGCTGCTGCCTTTTGCCGCCGCCCCGCCAACCCGCGATAAAAATGAGCGCTCACATCCTCTGACTCAGAGAGGTCAGACACTAAAGAGCTAATGGTTTCTAGGTCATCGTAGGAATCAGAATCGTGCCAGGCAGAATTAGGCATAAAAATAGAAATAGTAGTCGTTCAGGTGATTGGGGAACGTTAGGCCATCGGTTGGGTTTCGATGGGTGAGACATGCAACCAATGCTAGCTCCAAAGGCTGCATGAAGCGTCTGTCAACGGCAGCGTCATCCCCTCAAACATACCCAAACCCTGATCCCTTTGCGACATGATACTAGGGTTGCTCCAACATCCTCCCATACGATAACAAGCTTAGAGGGCGTTCCGCTTCCTGCGTCTCTTCGGTATTCTGATTGAGGCTTCCCTTTTTGGGTCACTAGAGGCAATTCAGCATGGTTCGCCCCCGTTCCGATGGTCGCTACCCCGGCCAGCTTCGACCAGTGCGGTTTGAGCGCAAGTTTACCCGGTTTGCGGCGGGTTCTGTCTTAGCCCACTGCGGTGATACGCAAGTGCTCTGCACGGTGGCTGTGCAGCCCGGAGTGCCCCGCTTTTTAGAAGGCAGCGGGCAGGGCTGGCTTACGGCAGAGTACCGCATGTTGCCTTCGGCTACGCCCCAGCGCCATTCCCGTGAGTGGATGAAGCTGTCGGGACGCACCCAAGAAATTCAACGGTTGATTGGTCGCAGCTTGCGGGCTGCCCTCGACCTTAAGGCCCTGGGAGAGCGCACGTTGCTGGTGGATGCAGATGTGCTGCAGGCCGATGCCGGAACACGCACAACCTCAATTACTGGAGGGTATGTGGCTATGTGCGATGCGATTCAGTCCCTCATTCAGCAGGGAGAGCTCAGTGCATCCCCTATTGCTTGCCAAATTGCGGCGGTGTCTGTGGGGCTGTTGGAGGGCGAGCCGTATCTGGATCTGGACTATAAGGAGGATGTGGCGGCAGAGATTGATTTTAATGTGGTGCTCAATGGCGACCGGCAGCTGATTGAACTGCAAGGGACAGCAGAGGCAGGGAGCTTTAGCCGCAGCCAGCTCAACCAAATGCTGGATATGGCAGAGGCTGGAATCGATGAATTGTTGACCTTACAGCGCCAGGCGTTGCAAGTAGAGTCTGCGTTGGGAGAGTATTCGGGCGATCGCCCCTAATCTCGAGTCCCCGCACCGTCTCTGGATTTTGTCTATATCTTGCGGCTTTATTTTGTAGCTTTTTTGCGTCATCCCATGCCTGATGTATCCTCTCCTGCGATCGCCCCTCGTCCGCCGCGCCGCCCCTGGCTCTTGGGAGTGTGGACGGCGATCGCCCTAGGGTTTCTCTACCTGCCGATTGGGGTGGTGGTGCTGATGAGCGTCAACCAGTCGCGCATTTTGTCGCTGCCGTTTACGGGCTTTACCCTCGACTGGTATGGGCGCGCCTTGGCCGATGCACCGCTGCGGACCGCCCTGGGTAATTCGCTTAAAGTTGCGGCGATCGCTACACTGCTAGCGACAGGGCTGGGGCTCTTAGCCGCCTTCGCCATTTACCGCTATCAGTTTTGGGGAAAAACTGCGTTTCGGCTGGCGCTCAACCTGCCCATTTTGCTACCGGGCGTCGTGACAGGCGTGGCGATGCTGGCCTACTTTTCTAGCCTAGAGTTGGGACTGGGGCTAGGCACGGTAATTTTGGGCCATGGTGTGTTTGGCTTGCCTGTGGCGCTGGGGCCCATTCTGACCCGGCTGGGGCAATTTCCAACGGCGCTCGAAGAAGCGGCCTACGACTTGGGAGCTAGACCCATTCAGGTGTTCCGCGATGTGCTGTTTCCTTACATCCGCAGTGCAGTGTTGGCAGGTGCGCTGCTGGCCTTTACCCTATCTTTTGATGAAGTGGTGGTGACGATTTTTCTAACCGGGCGAGACAATACTCTGCCCATGGAAATTTGGGGCCGCCTCCGCACCAACATCACCCCGGAAATTGCAGCGGTGGCCACTGTGGTTCTGACGGTTAGCTCCATACTAGTGGTGGCGAGTCAGCGCAATAGCGCGTCGCCTTCGGCGTGATTCGGTCAATTGAGGATATCCACACGCAATGCAGACCCAGTCCCTGGTGTATTTAGATCGTGTTAGCAAGCTCTACCGCTCGGGGGGGGCTGAGGTCTATGCGGTGCGGGATGTGACCTTGGCGGTGCAGGCGGGTGAGTTTTTCTCGCTTTTGGGGTCGAGTGGCTCGGGCAAAACTACAACGCTGCGACTGATTGGCGGGTTTGAGCAGCCCGAATATGGCGAGGTCTACTTGAATGGTGAGGTGGTCACAATGCAGCCGCCCTACCGCCGCCCGGTGCATACAGTCTTTCAGTCCTACGCGCTGTTTCCTCACTTGAGCGTGGCAGAGAATATTGCCTATCCGCTGGCGATCGCCCGCACGCCGCGAGAAGAGATTGACGCTCAGGTGCGGGATGCGCTCAATATGTTTCAGATTCCTGAATTGGGCGATCGCCATCCCCATCAGCTTTCGGGGGGCCAGCAGCAGCGGGTAGCGCTAGCGCGAGCCTTGATTAGCCGCCCCAAGGTGTTGCTGCTGGATGAGCCGCTATCAGCGCTGGATGCCAAAATTCGCGATGAGGTGCGGCAAGAGCTAAAAGCCGTGCAGCGCCAAACCAATCTCACCTTTATCTATGTCACTCACGACCAAGACGAAGCCCTTGCCCTGAGCGATCGCATTGCCGTGATGAACCAGGGACAGGTACAGCAGCTAGGCACACCTCGCGACATATACGATGCGCCCGCCTCACTATTTGTGGCGCAGTTCATTGGCAAGGCTAACTTTTTGCAGGGCACCGTGGTGGAAGTCGCGGGCGATCGCGCCACTGTATTAGTCAACGGCCGAGCGCTGCAGGCCCGCCTATCCTCGTTTATCCCCCCACTCAACACTGAGGTAACGCTGATGGTGCGCCCCGAACGGCTGCGCCTGAGTGCTGCCGCAGATACCCAGAAAGACACCCAGAGTCCAGATCAAGTTTTAGAAAACCAAGTCCCCGCAACCCTGACGCAGAGCACCTATATTGGCGCAGTTCAAGAGCTACGTCTGACGACTGCCGTAGGGAACCTGCTCGCCACTCAATTAGGCCAAGCCCCCATTCAAGCATCAAATTCGCTCACCCTCAGCTGGCAGGCAGACGACTGCTTAGTGCTGCCTGCAGATTGAATCGATGCTAACGCTGAGAACCCTTAGGTTGGGATATCCGCGAACCTAGGCGATGTCAAGCAAGCCCCCGTCGTTGCTCGACCATTCTGCCTGCTATGGAGACAGCACAGCGTCAGGAATTTGCTAAACCAACGGTCATAGGGGACGAACTGCGGGGTCAGGCAAATCTAGTACAGCGACTCTAATCCGTGTAGAGTGTTGACGGACTGACCATCAGGGAGCATCTATGCTACGTGTAACGTTGCCCAACGGGCTCGATTGCTTTTGCCTATCGATAGAAGAAACAGAGTGGATTTATGCCGAAGTGTTTACTGAGTGCCACTACTTGCGCCATGGTATTTCTCTTCAAGATGGCGACTGCATTGTGGATGTAGGCGCAAATATCGGGATGTTTGCGGTGTTTCTCAGCACTCACTTTCCCAAAAGCACCGTCTATAGCTTTGAACCCATGCCCTCCACCTTTGAGGTGCTCGAACACAATCTTGATCTGCACAGGGCTATCAATGTAACGGCGCTAAACGTGGGGTTGAGTGATAGCGATCGCACCGATGTACCCTTCACGTTTTACCCCAACCTGCCTGGCAATTCCACGATTCATCCCCTCGAAAAGCAAGAGCATTTGCAGGTGTTAGGCGCTGCTATGGGCAACACCAAGGTTGCGTTTTTGTTTGAGCCTGAAACGGTTAAGGGAGAGGTGCGATCGCTCTCCTCGGTCATCCGGGAGCAAGCGATCGACACCATTGACCTGCTCAAAGTGGATGTAGAAGGCGAAGAATATGGTGTGCTGCAAGGCATTGCCGATCGCGACTGGCCGCGCATTCGTCAAGTCGTGCTAGAAGTGCATGATGTGGGCGATCGCCTAGCCCATATCACCACACTATTAAAGCAGCACGGCTTTTCAGTCTTTGCCGAATGCAGTCCCTTTTCTCCTTACCCACTCAATCAGCACTATGTGTATGGCGTGAGGAACTAGGGGCAACCGCGCTACTCCACAAAGCAGCCCGCAATCCAGCCATATTGGTGGGCAGGAGGCATATAATGGACGGCTTCTATGGCATGAGCCAAGGGCGATTCGTTGATGACTTCGTACCACACAATCCCATCTCTATAGACTGTGGCTCCCGTTAAGACCACCCACTCTCCCCGTAATACAGCGCCTTTAATAACACTGGCATCCATAGACGGATCAGCCCGAAAGTTCGCCCCTTCAACTGAGCAGCCATAGCAATCACCGATCTGCAAGCGAGTATTTGGGTTGATTACATCAGGGTCGGGGCGATTGTCATGGCCTAGTTGATACGGATCTTCAAAAGTATGCCCAGGCTCTCGGAAAAGTCCCAAATTAATAGTGCCTGTAAGTTCTAGGGCCAACGTTGCGGTAATTGCAAGGGTAACGGTTGCCGCTGTATTGCTTTTGGGCGGCTCAGGTTTTTTGTTAGGAACCAGAAAGGTTTCTAGATGATTGCTGTAATCAAGGCTCATGGGGGGAATAGATCCTTAAACGCACAACAGATGAGTACGGAACCTAAAATTCGATGATCACAAAATAATCAGACACATTATCGCTACGGTTTTGTTTTTCTCTTAATCAGGCGTTGCTTATTGAAGTAGTCCAGATGCCTTTCTGAGCGGGCGTCGAAAACTCTGGGTGTCCCCATCTAAGTTTGATGAGTTGCTTCAGCTTTTCCGAATCGCGAGCCGAGCAGCGTCTGTATTCGCCGAACTGACGGGTTTCCTAGAATTGAGGTTGCAGGGAGACGGAGAAAATAGCTGAAACCTGCGTTCTGCTGTTGCCTGTCAAACGCTGTTCAGGGAGGAAAAAGGCCTCCCCGGTTTGCAGCCCTTTTTGGGAGAAAAATTGGAGAATGAGAGACAACTGGAAAAGCTGGGATGCACTCGAGAGAGGTTCTTGCGAGTGCGCTCTCGCAAGAATCAAGCACGGTTTACCAGGCAAACCTATAGGCCGCTTAACAGACGGGTTTGATTTTTAATGGTTTATAACCCCTGTTGTGCAAGGGTTATAAACCTTGCCTGGCTAGCCCAACGGTGGCGAGATTTAGAAACTGCATGAACCTAGGGAAAGGGTGCAGTCGATCGACCGTTAGGCTTATCCCTGCGGCCTTCTCAAGTCAGCGTTAGCGAATTTCGATTGATAAGCTGTAGGTGGCATTGCCTCGAGTGCCGCCCACACTAATGCGGTAGGTTCCGGTTTCTGGCAGAGTGATGCGACTTTGGCTTACGTCTTGCTCTAGCAGAGCGCCGCTGGGTGATTCCACATCCATTCGAGCATTGTCTTCGAGGGCATTGATGGATAAGGTCATAACTTGATTAGCGCGGGCGGCGAGCATATACACATCCCGCTCTCCTCGGATAACGGCATTTTCTAACACAGTCGAGGATGTACCTGGCGCAAATTGGACGGGAAATTCACGAGTGACTGGCTCAAAATCAATCTCGCCGGAGCCATCGGCTACAGGCGGCAGTTGCGCGCAATCAACTTGGGTATAGACCTCGTTATCGGTTTTAAGGCGATCGCCTTCCCAGGTCCAGGTTTCAACGCTATCTTGCACGCTGTTTTCAATTTCTGTCACCACGGCTAGTTGAAGCTGCGTTCCGGTTAGTTGGCCCGTTAGCGTCTGGCGGTACGAGGTGTAGTAGTTGTTGATATTGTCTTGGATCACAGCGGCCAAGTTTCCGGAGAGGCTGTTGTCTGGCTCTAGCTGAATCCGCGCTGTGCCAGAGATAGTATCTTCATCAAGCTGATAACAATAGTTACCCGCTACGCGCTCGTCTGCATTGTCGGCCACCGGGGGCGCGCCTGTATCTGCCACAGGGGCATTGCTTCCCGCACCGCTTCCAGAATCAGGGATGTTAGGAGAGGGGGACGGGCTAGAACAAGCCGATAGTAAAACGGTCAGTGCCGTGGCGGCGAGGGTGAGAGAGCGGCGATCGCCCCGGGGCATTGTAAAGCGATTGAAAGCCATCATAGTTGAAGTTAAACCTGTAAGAGCACACTATCTTCTTACAGAAGGGATACGGCTTCATACCTAGTGTTTTCTGAAATTTGCGCAAAATCTTGCCGCGCTTTCAGCAAAAAACCGTAGAAGATTTTTCAGAAAGACTGTTCCCGCTGTGGGTAAAGGACGGTTTGCCTTCCTCAAAGAACCACTGCTTGATGTGAATTGTCTTTATCCGAAGTCCCTCTGCCAGTTATGAGGTCGGCATTTCGTGCGGCGTCTCGGGAATTCAGGACGATTTTGAGGAAGCATCGCCTCCCCAAAATCAGCCTAAATCGTTCAACTGCGTCATTTCTAACCGTTTTCAGGGAAGGGTCTTTGCGTAAACAGGGTGCATCCTCCAACAGTCTCTAAACCAAAGCCGGTTAGCTAGGGTCAGCTCTGGCACAGGGCTTGGGCTGCATTAAAGGCTGCGGTGTACTCTTCGCCACCCAGAAGGACGTCGCCATAGTAGTCATAGGGTTGACCGCCATAAATGGGCAAGGGGTCATCCTCGGGATAGTCTTCCTTCGCTTCCTCAACGGCAGACTTGAGCTGTTTGACGCTGAGCCGCTGAGCTGAGAAGTAGTGCAGCGACTCGGCGGGATGGTGCAAATGGGGCAGCGATGGATCTAGCAGGCGATCGCCCTCCTCAATCCAGGCATGTTCTTTGAGCTGGGGAGAGGCTCCCGCCAGCACCACAAAGCCTTGCACATAGGTCGCACCTGAGGTAGCGAGTGCAGCCCGGTAGGCATTGTCAAATGGAGTTTTAGCACGGCTTTTGACGTGATGGGCCAGCTCGACCGATCGCAGCTCATCCAGCATAGGGGTCATCGCAAGGGGGTTTACTCTCAGCACTACACCGCAAAGTATAGCCCGTGCAGACGTGGCACGAGTTTGAGCAACCCATGGAGAACCGGTCAGATCCTGACTGATAATAGAAGAGTAATCACGTTACACTTCTTCACCATGCCACGAGATTTGCGGGGCTTCCTCACCCTGTTAGAACAGCGGGGACAACTACGGCGCATCAGCGCGTTGGTAGACCCAGAGCTAGAAATTGCCGAAATTAACAACCGTGTTATTCAA
>JBGTOF010000381.1:0-3342 GCA_041742695.1 Elainellales cyanobacterium
AAGCAGGGCTGGGAACCCGGCACACAAGTCTATTGGCTAGATAAGTTCAAACTCTCTGAGTTGGCCCACCTAGAGGAATTGGTTGAAGAACTGGGATGCAGGCTGGTGGTGCTCGACACCCTCAGCCGCATTAGAGACAGCGCAATCAGCGAATCATCCGCCGAAATGAGCCAACTGCTCGAGCCATTGCAAGAGATGTGCAAGCGGCAACGCTGCACCGGCCTACTGGTACACCACACCGGCAAGGTCAATCTAAACAACGCAGGCGATGTGGATGTGTTCGACACCATCAGAGGCAGCAGCGCCATCCGGGCTACCTGCCGAGGCACCCTCATTCTGGCTGCGGATGAGCGCAACTATCGGCTATGCGTCGAAAACGGTTGGGGCAAGCTCGATCTACAAATCATCCTCGATGCCAACACTCTTGAATGGCGGTTGCTGGGTAACTGGTCCGGACCAAACGTCGACGTGAGCCAAAAGGATCGCGTTCTCGAGTTCATGAACCAGGTTGCCGCTGCCAGCATTGACCAAATTGCCGAAGCAACAAACCTCCCGAAAAAGTCGCTCTATGAGGTGCTAAAGCGCCTGCAGTGCGAAGACTTGATCGAAAAGCAAGGGGAGCAGCGGGCCGCAGTTTACGTGCGATGCGGGGCTACGCAGATAGAGATGTTAGAAAAATCACTTGAAGCGGTATCCGTAAATTCTGATCACCCCCCCTCTCAAATTGATCACAAAGACCCAGTTCAACAAGTTCAACATGTTGAAGAGGTGTTGAACTGCTCAAACCCAAACGGCGTAAAGGATAAGGTACAAGTTCAACAACTTCCTATAAGCACCCCTACCCCGCCAAAAAATGATCAATCTGAAAAATGTGATCAAAAAAAAGATCACATTTTTGTTGAAGAGGCACCCCCCACACCTGGAGATTTGTTGAACTCAGAGCCTAAACCCTTACGCCGCAAGGGTTACAAAGTTCAACAGCAGTTCAACACGAGTTCAACACGAGTTCAACACGAGTCGGAAGTGTGGCTCTACTGCACCAAGATCGAAACCGCTGTAAAGCTTGAGAAACAAGGCGTTAAGACCTCTCAGGTATACGTTCCCGGCATTGGATCACGCCGGTTCAACAACGATTTTCTACATCCGTTCAACACGCTCGATGTTGAACTCACAGACGACGATGCCCCGGTTACCTAACCGGCGCACAATACCGCTCGCTCGGTTGGTTCAACTGTGGGCCGCTTACTGCGAGTTTCGGCGGGGGCAGGTCGCTCCCTCCACTTATGCCCGTGACTACAGCAAAATCACCCGACGGCTGACCAAGATGCAGCGTGAAGCGCCAGGGCTTCGCAATGCGATCGCCATCAGAGATTGGCTGATTGACCACTACGCAAACGACACCGCCAGACGCACGATTCAGCAATTTAACGCCGCATGCAGGTGGGCTATGGATAGCGACATCATCAACACAAACCCGTTTCAAGGCATTGGCCGCTATCTAAAGCCGCCACGCCCCAAAGATACAAACTGGGCCGCATTCACGCTGACAGAGCGCGATCGCATTATTGCCGCCTTTGATGAACTCGAACCCTATTACAGCGCCTGGGTGAGATTTCTGTTCTGGACGGGCGCACGTCCAGAGGAGGCCGCCGCGCTGCGGTGGGAACACATCTCGCCAGATTGCCGCGAAATCTTCTTTAATGAGGCTCTACCCATTGGGCAGACTGAGCCACAAGCCACCAAAAACTACAGGTCTACCCGTTTCCCTGCAGGCGATCGGCTATCTCGGTTGCTGAGGCAGCAAAAGCCTGTAGAGTGCGATCGCGGTCTGTGGGTCTTCCCTGGTAAAGAAGGGGGCCGAATGCACTACACCAACTTTCAGCGACGGCACTGGAGGCCCATCGTGCTGCACCTGGCAGCGCAGGGGGCGATCGCCTTCTACTTGAGCCAATACCATTGCCGCCATACCTGGATCACCGGTGCCCTGGCTGCAGGCATGAGCGTTCAGGATGTTTCCTATCTGGCTAGAGTGTCTACAGCCGTCATCTATGCTCACTACGCAAGCCGTGCCCGTCAGCCCATCATCCCAGAGTTCTAACGGACTAAATTTGGCCTAAATCGCTTTACGGTTATAGACTGAAACCCTCATTCTCTCGTTTGTGGGCACTGCCAATCTGAACGGAAAAACAAGGGTTGTAGCTTTGACTAATTGCCTCGCAACGCAACTAATCAGATTAAATTATTGGTTTCAATTCGCTGAAACAATGCCAGGAGGCGGGCTTGAACCGCCGACACGAGGATTTTCAGTCCTCTGCTCTACCAACTGAGCTATCCCGGCGAGATTGCGAGCTATAAAGACTCTTGCTAGCGTGCCGTGTCTTTGGGCGAAGCTTAGCAAATTTCGCGCTTTATTAAGCTAGCAGAAGTCTGAACAACTTGGCAAGCAATTTTCTAACTTTGCTGGCTTCAGTGGAGGATAGAGTCGCCGATACCGGGCAAACACAGTAGGCTAGTATTGTGCTTAGTGTACCTAGCGCACTGACCCATCATCCTTTCATTTCCAGCGCTTATGACTGCCCCTACTGAGCTTGACAGTGCTTCTTCGAACTCATCCACTGCGTCATTAGGCGCAGCGGACGACTCTGTCAACGAAGATCTGATTGATGATGTAGAAATGTCGCTGTTCGACCACCTCGAAGAACTGCGGATGCGAATTTTCTATGCGCTCATTGCCGTGATTGGGGGCATCATTGGCTGTTTTGTATTCGTCAACAAAATTGTGTCGGTGCTTGAAGTGCCTGCTCAGGGCGTCAAGTTTCTGCAATTGTCACCGGGAGAGTATTTCTTTGTCTCCATTAAAGTGGCGGCATACAGCGGCTTGGTTGTGGCGAGCCCTTTTGTGCTATTTCAGATTATTCAGTTTGTATTGCCAGGCTTAACCCGCAAAGAGCGGCGGTTGCTGGCGCCTATTGTGTTTGGCTCTAGCATTTTATTTTTGGGTGGCCTGGTTTTCGCCTATATTGCGCTGATTCCGGCTGCGCTCAATTTCTTCATCAGCTATGGGGCTGATGTGGTGGAGCAGCTATGGTCGATTGATAAGTATTTTGAGTTTGTGCTGCTGCTGCTCTTTAGTACGGGGCTGGCGTTTCAGATTCCCGTCATTCAGGTGCTGCTGGGGCTGTTGGGCATTGTCAATTCTGCCCAGATGATTAAGGGGTGGCGCTATGTCATCTTGGGCGGTGCGGTGCTTGGCGCGGTGCTTACGCCTTCGACTGACCCTGTGACCCAGAGTTTGCTGGCGGGTGCGGTGCTGGCGCTCTACTTTGGTGGGATTGGGATGAC
>JBGTOF010000382.1:0-8365 GCA_041742695.1 Elainellales cyanobacterium
CAGGGGTGCACCTAGCGCTTGCCCGGTTTGATACATTCGAAACACGCGACCAGTAGGGTCGCTGAGCAGCGGCATGGGTAATGACAGGTCTTGTTGCACCGTTTGGCTTTGCTGCGGATCGGTGCTGGTTATCATCAAGACCTCTGCACCGCGCTCAATAAAGTCTGCATAGCGCTGGCCCAGTTCCACAATGTGGGGGTAGCACAGCGGGCAATAAACGGTGTCGCTAAAGATGCGAGTAAAGTAAAGCAACACGGGGCGGCGAGGCGTTTCTGGGGCAGCGGTAGCGGACTGATGTTCAGAATGGCTACCCGAACGATGTCCAGCTCGGTTACCAACAAAATCGGTGAGGCGTAGCTTTTGCTGAGTGGCAACGTTGTATAGCTCAAAGGGCGGTGCCAGGCTACCCATGTTAAAGCTGTTGGTAGCGGGAACAGGCATCGCATTATTGAGGGTGCGGCGGTTGAGGAGCGATCGCACCTTGGTCAGCGTTGATACGGGGGTTGAGGTTGCCATACACGAGTCACTGAATCGTTGCTGTCATCAGCCTGCGATTCACTATTTTACTAAATGATGGGAAAGGGCAAATCGCACCAGCTCAGCGCGGTTGCTGGTTTCGGTTTTGCGAAGCAGGCTGCTGACATACTTTTCGACTGTGCGGGGGCTCAGATGCAGTCGGCCGCCAATTTGCAAATTCGATAGCCCATCTGATAGCAGGCTCAGCACGCCTCGTTCGCGATTAGTCAACTCTAGGGCGATCGCTACTGCCAACGCCTGTGCATCTACCTCGTCGTCTGGCAAATCTGCAGCATAGGTCGTAGCAGCAGGGGCTGGAACTGGGCGATCGCGCGATCGCCATTCGGCCTCAATCAGCTGCGATCGCTCCAGCAGGTTGCGCACCACCGCTCCCAACTCCCCCAGCTCAAAGGGCTTGGGCAAATACACATCTCCCCCTAGCTGATAGCCGCGAATCCGCTCCTCCGTTCCTGTACGAGCAGACAAAAATACCACAGGCAACAATCGAAACGCTGGATTTCGGCGGATCTGCTGTACAAGCGCAAACCCGTCCATCTCCGGCATCATAATATCGGTGATCACTAGGTGGGGTTTATTCTCATCCACCAGTTCCAGCGCCCGCTGACCGTTTTCTGCCATCAGCACGAAATAGCCCGACAGCTCAAGATAATCGCCAATCGCCAGCCGCGTTCCAAAATCATCATCCACCACAAGCACAGTGAGTGGCATGGGCTTACTTAACCACCGAAGACAGCCCCTTGATCTTAGAGCACCCAATCATTCCTGGCATCTTCCTGTTACTAAAGGCCATAAAGCCAAACAACGTAAAGATTCTGTTACGCTCTGGCGGCACTTAGTGGCATATGTTAAGGTTTCCGCACCCTGCATGACTCTTATTTAATCCCCCACACTCCATGCCAAACCCTGCTTCTGCCTAGCCAGGACAGAGAAAAAACTGCCACACCGTCTCGGCTTCAACCGCTGCCGCTGTCACAGGATATTAATAAATTGGGAGTGGTTTGTCTCAATGGGGGACTTGGCATAATCAGGGTTCGGGTTTGGCATAATTATTCTTCACAAAAATCGTGGAGAAGAATTAGCATTTCGCAAGCACCACAATTAACTTAGTAAACTCGCAAAAGGTTTTTCTTTAATCTGTTGTCTTAGATTTATCTCAGAACTAAGTATTTGCAGGGCGATCGCCCACAAATAGTAGTGTGCCGCTCTAGAAATGCAGACTATCGTCTTACGTTTCTGACACACTAAAGTATCTCAGGCATCCCAGACTGCTTGAGATAGGCCGTATGAGTAATAAATTATTAATGAATTTATCGACAGGGTTTTGCATCAATAGAATCTAAGATTTGCTGAATAGTTCAGTCTATCTATCAGGGTTAGCCCCATACACCCAATATATTGCAGCGCGCAGCAATGAATTTGCGGAGGGTCTGGTAAAGTTTTTGGTGGTGAGGAGAATAATTAGGCGTGCAACATCCAGCAACAGGTGCTCTCAATGGTCAGGTTCAGCGCAACGGCGTTGAGCCCGTTCGTGTGGGTGTGATTGGGGTAGGCAACATGGGGCAGCACCATACGCGGGTGCTGAGTTTGCTCAAAGACGTAGAACTCGTGGGTGTCTCAGACGTAAACGTAGAAAGAGGGTTAGACACCGCAGGCAAGTACCGCGTCCGCTTTTTTGAAGCGTATCAGGATCTCGTGAGCAATGTAGACGCCGTATGTATTGCGGTGCCCACACTGCTGCATCACACCGTGGGGATGCACTGTCTGCAAGCCGGAGTGCATGTGCTAATTGAGAAACCCATCGCCGCTAACATTGCCGAGGCTGAGTCTCTGGTCAATGCAGCAGCAGAAACCAACTGCATTTTGCAGGTGGGGCATATTGAGCGGTTTAACCCGGCCTTTCAAGAGCTAAGCAAGGTTTTGAAAGGCGAAGAGATTCTGGCGTTGGAGGCTCATCGCATGAGCCCCTATGCCGATCGCGCTAACGATGTGTCTGTCGTGCTGGATCTGATGATTCACGACATTGATCTGCTGCTCGAGTTGGCCGGTTCGCCCGTGACGCGTCTCACCGCCAGCGGCAGTCGAGCCTCCGATTCTGGACAGCTTGACTATGTGACGGCCACCCTTGGGTTTGCCAGCGGCATTGTCGCGACGCTGACCGCCAGCAAAGTGACCCACCGCAAAATCCGCCAGATTTCGGCTCATTGCCGCAACTCTCTCACCGAGGCCGATTTTCTGAATCACGAAATTCTAATTCACCGCAAAACCACCGCCAACTATCGCACTGACTATGGGCAGGTGCTCTATCGCCAGGATGGCCTGATTGAAAAGGTTCATACCAGCAACATTGAGCCACTGCATGCCGAATTGGAGCATTTTGTTGCCTGTGTGCGGGGTGGCGAGCAGCCTTCGGTGGGTGGCGAGCAGGCGCTTAAGGCGCTGCGATTGGCAAGTTTGATTGAGCACATGGCGCTAGATGACACCGTGGGTCAGTTAGAGGAATCAGGGTCAATGCGCCAGGGATCTTCTGCGGTGATGGTGTAGCAGAAGGAAACAGCGCTATGGAGCGTGTGGGGCGTTTTTTGGGGTGTAGGTGCCGTATCTCTGCAAGCGGCTTCAATCTGCTTGGAACTGAATTAATAAGGGGATCGCTAGACAATAATGCATTCGCTGATCGGGGTTTCTCCCGTTGGGAGACATGGCACGAACGACATTGCTCAACCTTGTTACTTAATCTTTGACGGTCTCTTAGGGCATTATTGACCTGTAGATCCCTACCTGCTTGGTGCTGCACTTCACCAACGTGACCGCAATGGCGGTTCTCCTTATCCATGCGAATTTTAATGCTGTCTTCTACGGTGCCCTATCCGCCTGGTTATGGTGGAACTGAGGTTAGGACGTTTTACCTGGCTCAGGGGCTCAGTCGGGATCATGCGGTGACCCTGGTGACGCAGCCGACGCCGCTGACGCTAACCGGGGATCTGGCGATGCTGCGGCAGCTGGTCACGACTCTGGCGCTGTTCCCTCGCTTAGAGGACGCAGGCTGGGACGGCTGGTTGAGCCGCTATGGGGTTGCCCTGCGGCAGGGGGCTCCGCTTAATGTGGTATACCGCTATGGGCGATCGCTCCATGATTGGGTCAATGCGCAGGTCATGCGGCGGCAGTTTGACATTGTGACCTGTGAGCACGGGGTCAACGCGATCTATGTTCCCCCTCAGCCGAGGGGGCCGCACGACTGGCCGATTCCAACGGTGCTCAATGCCCATAGCTTTGCGACGAATACCCTCCGAGAGCCGCCGTCTAGCGGTGAAACTTGGCGCGATCGCCTGCGCCGCCCCTTAGCCCGATCGCTAGCAACGCGCTATGAGCGGCGCTTTGCCCAGCAATTTTCGCGGCTGGTGGTGACTACTGCCGAGGATGCCGCTCAGGCGCAGGCGCTATGCCCGGCGGTGCCGGTGTCTGTGGTGGCCAACGGGGTAGATTTAACTCAGTTTCCGCGCCGAACGGTGGATCCGGGGGGGCACGATCTGGTGTTTGTGGGAGCGATGGATGCGGACCACAACCAGGAGGCAATGCGGTGGTTTGTCGCCACGGTATGGCCGCTGCTGCGTCGACGTTATGAGGACATCACGCTGACCATTGTGGGCGATCGCCCGACGGCGTCTATGGTGGCGCTGGCTCAGCAACCGGGTATTCGGGTCACGGGGCGGGTGGCGGCTGTGGTGGACTGGTTTCAGGCGGCAACCGTCTGCGTGCTGCCCTTGCGAACCGGATTTGGCATTAAAAATAAAACGCTGGAAGCGCTAGCGGCGGGAGTGCCCGTGGTGGGGAGCGATCGCGCATTAGAAGGCTTGCCGGTGGATGGCGATCACCCCTGCTGTGCCCTGCGTGCCAACACGCCAGACGAATTTCTAGAGGCGATCGCCCGGTTATTAGACGATGCCGATCTGCGGCACACGCTGGCCAAACGCGGGCGATCGCTCATCGTTCAACACTATACGTGGGGCCAAATGGTTCGCGCCTACAGCGAGGCTCTGCACCATACGATTGCTGAGTTTTCTCCAACTGACCAGACGCCGCGCCGTTAGTCCGTTGAGAACACCGCTGACAAAATCTTGGTGCAACCAGGCCTAAGGCGATTAGGATTTGAGTGAACCCTGCATTCTGCTCTGACGCTTTGTCTTCACGGGTAGGAGGGGCGATCGCCATCCCAGCCGGGCGATCGCCATCCCAGGCCATCCCAGTCGGGTCATCCCAGTCAGGCAACTGTCGGAATAGATCAGGCCAACTAGGGCTGTGAACTCTCTGCGCCGTAGCTGAAACGTCTATCCTGTAAGGGTTTAGCCCTGTCCTCATGGGTGGGGCCTCATTTATAAATGAATCAGGAATTCACATCATTGCATCCCCTGCGTCCTGTCAACGCTGTCGTTGAGTTGTTTCGAGGAACTGTTTAGAAAAACAGCGTGACTTAGTTATGGATCAGGTCCCTGCGCCCGCATCGAACCGCCCTGCCACTCACAAGCCTGCCGTATCTGCGCCTTCATCAGGTGTGCCCCAGGCAAAACGCCGGGTGACGGTGTGGGTCTCGGGCAACGCCTCGCCCCATGGGTTAAGGGAGCGCGATCGCCGCAAGCCTCGCAACTTCAGGTTCTGGGAGGATTTAGGGGGTCTGAGAGCGGGGCGAACAAGGCGGCATCGTGTCCCCAGCTCTCAACCGCAGCCCCGACGCCTGACGCTGCCGCCGTGGCTGCAGCGGTTGAGCTGGCTGGCACTGTGGGCTGGCATTGGCAGCACCGTCCTAGCCAGCGGTTGGTATGGCTTTTGGCTGGTGATCAACCCAGGCTCAGTGGGCTGGCTTAGCGGGGTGTTTCCTGAGTGGAGCCGAGAAGCAGCCCTGCATCAAGACCAGGGGCCAAAATCGCTGACCCAGCTTGAGGCTGAGGCGATAGAGCAGGGGTTTGCCTTGGGCGACCCGCTGCCATTGTCTGGCCCAGACGACGCGACAGCCCCGCTGCTGATCCCGGTCTTTTCCAACGCATCTAATTGCGTGTATGCCTTGGGCTGTGGTCGATTAGAGGAGTTGCGGGTGTATAAACCCGAAGCCAGTCGGCTGGGAACGGTGTATCGCTTGGGCGATCGCCTCTCGGTTCAAGGGCCAGATGAATTTTTTGTGACGGCACCGCTGGTGAGCCGTTCCTCGCAGATGGGATCGTCGCGGCGGTTGCCGCTGGATGCTATTTTGTCTTTTGATGGAGCGCCGCCCAATCACGGCGATTGGTTCTTGCTGCGGGGAACCGACACCCGAGGCGGCAACCGGCTGCTCTACGGGCATGTGGGGCGCTATGACCCTCACCGCGAAAAGCTAGAGCTGCTGCTGCCTTGGACTAGTCCCACCCGCCAACTTCCTCAATGGCGAGCCGTCTCCAGCAGCGGCCTGCCTGAGCTGTTCATTGACCAAACCGTTGGGCTGGAACCGCGTTTTCTTGTGCATCAGGTGCGGGGCATGGATGGAGTAGGCAATCCCATCACGATGCAGCCCTTGTCGCTTCAGCAAACAGCGCTCAAGCACAATTCCTATGAGAGCGGGCTAGTGCTGGCGCGAAGCGGGCTGTGGTCGCCTGCGCTGGCGGTGATGACGATCGCGAAAGAGCGGGTGGGCGATCGCTGGACTCCTCTGGCACAGCAGCAGATGGAGTTGATTGCCCTACATGCGGCATTTACGAAAGCCCAGGCCGACACCGACTGGGCCAGTCCCGCGCAGCAGATTACGGCACTGGTGTATGACGGACGCTGGGAGGTGGCTTGGCAGGCGCTGCTGAACGCGATTCGCCAAGGCTATAATGCCGACCATCTGCTGCAAAGTGATGATGCGGCCATCTGGCAACGGGTGCAGGCGGCGGTGCGCGTCAGCCCAGGGCGAACGGAGGTGCGATTGTGGGGCGGGCTGATGGCCTATGCCCGCCAAGGGCGAGAAGAGGCGATCGCCTGGTTGCAGACTCAGCTGCCCAGCCGCGGCAACGCCTCGGGAACCACAACCGCGCAGCTCGATCAGATTTTGCAGCAGTTGGATGATACCCCCATTGGCAGCGATCGCCTGCCCAATAATGCTAGCCAGTTCTACGGCTCGGCATCACCCGTTAACACTATTACGGCCAGTGATTGGCTCGTACCCCAGGCAGACAGTTGGCCGACAGCCGCCGCGAATCAACAGTGGTACGAAATTCAAGTGGAGGAATGGCACGATGGGGATGCGTGGGGGCGATCGCCCTTTGCGGCGCTATCGGCACCAGGCAGCACACCGCGCTATCTATGGCATCGACTCGGGCTCGCCGCCAACGCCACAGTGCAACTTGTCACTTGGCAACCTGGCGCAGGCGCAGCAACGCAGCAGGCGCAGGTGCACGGCATGCGAGTGCAGGCAGGGCAGCTCACGCTATTGGCCCTCGGCAATGCCCAGCCAGATGTGACGGCGGCCCCCGCGCTCTTGGCGATCGCCCCCAATACGCTCTCGCTGCGTCCCGTGCAAGCGCTGACCCTGAATACTTTGGCGCAGCAGCAAACCCAGCAGGCCTCCCAGTTGGTGTTTAGCCTCGTGCAAGAGCTGCGCCGCACCGGGGATCTAGACCTGAGCCGCAGCCAGCCTCACGAAATTTTGCAGGTGCTGGGCACCTGGATGGTGGACTATGTAGACCTAACCGGCGATGGCGAACTGGAAGCACTGGTGCGCGGGCAACTGCTGCCTGCCTCGATGCCTCCAACCCTGACTGCCCTTGAAGCAGACGTCACAGAGGTGAATGCAGCCCCTATACCGTCGTCCTATCGCACCTACATTGTGCGCAACGACGGCAAGCTGCTTTATAGTGAGGCCGCTGATCGCACGCCCACCTTGCAGGCGATCGCCACCCGCAGCCATACGCCCACCCCCACCCTGTTGGTGCAACAGGGCGATCGCTATCGGTTGCTGCACTGGTCAGACAGTCGTCAGCGGTTTGAGTAGAACTGCGAGCTAAACCAACCCCAGATCCTCCTAGATCAATCCTAGGCCCGTGACACCCAACCCCAGCCCCATGCCTCTATCTGCGGTGCAAGCGCGGGCGATCGCCCTGCTAAACCGCGAATTACCGCATCTGTTTGAGCAAGATCTCACCTACGACCTCTACGCGCCTACCATCGAGTTTCGCGACCCGATCAATCACTTTCGCGGGCTGCGCAGCTACCGCTTTATTTTTTGGGGATTGCGGGTGCAGGCGCGGTTGTTTTTTACCCATATCCAGTTCCAGGTGCACCGCATTGAGGCCCCCATGCCGGATACGATTGTGGCGGTGTGGACGCTGAGCGGCACAGCGCGACTTCCCTGGTCGCCCCACATCGAGTTTGATGGCACATCCACCTACCGCCTGCACGATGCCCGAATCGTGGAGCATGTGGATACCTGGGGGCGATCGCCCGGCGCAATCCTGCAACAGTTTCTTAAACCAGCTCCCTAAACTTTATTTCAGCTTTATCCATAAACTACCCACACCACACAATTTACGTATCTTTACAGATGTAAAATGCAGATTGATTCACGCACCCTCCGAAAAATTTCGGTGTTTTATCCCATGCCATCCCGTTCTGGCATGTGCCACTGTGTTGGAGTAATACCGCTCCTTTTATGGCAGTCTATGGCAGTGCGTCATCACATTGCCGAACGTTTTGGTTCAATTTCTGCTCTCTTCGCTAACACGTAATTAACCCGTACGGTTCATTAGACATGATTTCAAACATTCAAGTCGTTCAACCAACAGGAGTGTTAGATGGCACTCAGCTCGAGCAGTTTCATCATCAAATC
>JBGTOF010000413.1:0-6053 GCA_041742695.1 Elainellales cyanobacterium
TTGACGGAGGTCTACGGATACGGGCGATCGCGCAAGGTGATTTGGCTTGGCTTCCTCTCGGCGGCGCTGATGTCGGCTACATTTGCAATCGTCGGCGCATTGCCCCCGGCGAGTGACTGGGAACTGCAAGACGCCTACATGAGCATTCTTGGGCAGACGCCGCGAATCGTGTTGGCAAGTTTGATTGCCTACTGGGCAGGTGGCTTCTCCAATTCGTTTGTGATGGCGAAGATGAAGCTGTTGACCCAGGGCCGCTGGTTATGGACCCGCACCATTGGCTCAACATTGGTGGGGCAGTTGATCGATACGGCGTTGTTTGTGGCGATCGCCTTTACAGGCACTGTGCCAAATGCTGTGCTGTGGGCCATTGTAGTATCGAATTATGTGTTCAAATGCGGCATGGAGGCTGCGCTAACGCCTGTGACCTATGCCGTGGTGAACTGGCTCAAGCGACAAGAACACGAAGATTTTTACGACACAGAGACAGACTACAATCCGTTTCGTTTGCGAAGCGCAAGATAAAGCGAACTATGGGAGTTAGAAGAGAATTGAAGGCTCCACAGGCAAGCAGCGTCTTTCTGACAACCCCACACACGACTGGCTTTATGGCTATTTGAAACGAGCGGGCATCCCAAAACTGATGCTACGTTGCGGAAGATGGGCTTCCGTTAGAATCTTTGAAGTCCACCTGCCGCGATACGTTCACACCCACCATCCAAAATTGAGTGAGCCCAGTAAGCGAACGAAGGGTATTTGCTCGTCTAGTTTCTCTCCCACTACTGGAATTAACCCTGCCTCTGAGGGTAGGCCGTTTCCTGCCATCTGATACTAGACTACATACTAAATCTAGTAATTAAAGGCCATGCTTGCCGAGCGGCAGCTGTCGTTTTTTATCTGACTGGTTCTTCACCTGACTGGTTTTGGGTCTTTATTCTGCAGAGGTTAGTGATGCTATTTCTGAGATGCTTTAAGGGTTGGCAGGGGAATCAGGGCAGAGGGGCGATCGCCGCTACTCTACTATTTGGCGGGCTCAGCGCCACAGCCGTAGCTCAGGTTCCCCCGGCTCTATCCAGCGCAGAGCCAACAGAGCCGCGTTTAATGCAATCAAGTGAAGGCAGGGTGAATCCGCCCAGCCCCAGCAACAATACGCTGAACGTGCAGCCTGTTTTAGATTCGCCTGTCTTCGTAGAAATGCCAGAGGCTACATCGCCGACCTTAGCGCAGACGCAACTTCGTTTCACCGACGTATCGCCTGACCACTGGGCGTATGAAGCCTTACTGTTTCTCTCTACTGGAAGCCGTCGGGCTGAGTAGGCAGTGCCCTGCGCGCGAACGAGATTGTGAACATCAGCTTGGAGCAATGTGCTGTAAATTTAATACGCATTGCATCGCCGAATCGTGCCGCATTCATATCACCGTATCCTAAACCAGCATCTTTTCTTTGGGGCGATCGCCCTTTAGCTCAGCATTCGTATTGATTCATGTTGGGATGCCATCTAATTAAAACCCCAACTGCTATTGATCAGAGAGGCGACTAGACGTAGTTTCATGTCGCACTCGTCCCTATTCCCCACTCTTTTCTGGGTCACCCGTTCATGACACAGCTCCATTCTACGGATGCCTGCTGGCATAACCTGCCAGCAGACAAGGCGATCGCCCTTTTAGAGAGCGATCGCACCCAAGGGTTATCCACCGAAGAGGTGACAGAGCGCCAGTCGCGCTATGGTCCCAACGAACTGCAAGCCGCCGCAGGTCGGTCATCTCTGGCGATCTTGCTCGATCAGTTTAAGAACATCATGCTGATCATGCTAATCGTGGTCGCCATTATTTCCGGCGTGATGGATTTTCTTGACCTGCGGGCAGGCATCATCGAAACCAACGATATTCCGTTTAAAGATACGATTGCCATTCTCGCCATTGTGGGGCTAAACGGCGTGCTGGGCTATATGCAAGAAAGCCGGGCCGAAAAGGCCCTGGCGGCTCTGAAAAATATGGCATCGCCCAAGGTGCGCGTTATCCGCGACAGCACCGTGCAAGAAATCGACTCCAAAGTGCTGGTGCCCGGTGATTTGATGCTGCTAGAAGCTGGAGTGCAGGTGGCGGCAGATGGTCGCTTGCTTGAGTGTTCAAACCTGCAAGTGCGGGAGTCGGCGCTAACTGGCGAAGCCCATGCGGTCAATAAGCAAGCCAATCTTAGTTTGCCAGAAGAGGCTAATTTGGGCGATCGCCTCAATCTGGTGTTTCAAGGCACAGAGGTGGTGCAGGGGCGCGGCAACGTGCTGGTAACCCGCACCGGCATGAAGACCGAACTGGGCAAAATTGCCACGATGTTGGAAGGTGTGGAATCAGAGCCCACGCCCCTACAGCAGCGCATGACGCAGCTCAGCAACGTGCTGGTAGCAGGGGCGCTGGCTCTGGTGGCCGTGGTCGTGATTGGCGGGCTACTAGCCGCAGGCTGGGGCAAGTTTCGCGAGTTAGTCGAAACTTCTCTCAGCATGGCAGTCGCGGTAGTACCCGAGGGCTTGCCAGCGGTGATTACGGTAACGTTGGCACTCGGCACCCAGCGCATGGTGCGGCGGCAGGCGCTCGTGCGCAAGCTGCCTGCTGTGGAAACGCTAGGCTCTGTCACCACCATCTGCTCTGATAAAACCGGCACCCTCACCCAAAACAAAATGGTGGTGCAGGCGATTCATCCCCCCAGCGGGTCCCTGCAGGTGAGTGGCAACGGCTATGACCCAGAGGGCGAGTTTTCGCAGCATGGGCAGTCGGTCTCGGTACTAGAGCAAGGGGTAGGGCGATCGCTCCTCTCTGCCTGCATTCTCTGCAATGACGCCTATTTGCAGAAAGAACAGGGCGACTGGGTCATTATGGGTGATCCCACCGAGGGATCGCTGCTGGTTGTCGCATCCAAGGCAGGGATCGATCGCCATCGCCTTACCGATGCCGTCCCCCGAGTGCTAGAGTTTCCCTTTTCATCTGAGCGCAAACGCATGAGCGTTGTGGTAAATGCCGGGGCGCAGCGGCAGCAAATCCCAGACGAGCTGGCCGCGTTGCTGCCTGAGATAGCACCCTACCTGTTGATCTGCAAAGGCTCGCCAGAACTGGTGTTAGAGCAGTGCGACAGCGTATTGATGGGCGATCGCCCCCAACCCCTCACTGCTGAACAGCGCCAGCAAGTTCTCGATCACAACAACACCTTGGCATCCCAAGGGCTGCGAGTGTTGGGGTTTGCCTACAAGCCACTGTCAGAGTTGCCGGCAGAAAATTCTGAGAATCAGACCGAGCAGGGCATGGTATGGCTTGGGCTAGCCGATATGTTCGACGCGCCCCGGCCAGAGGTGCGCGAGGCTGTAGCACGCTGCCGCACAGCAGGCATTCGTCCGGTGATGATTACTGGCGATCATCAGTTAACCGCCCAGGCGATCGCCCAAGCGTTGGGCATCTCTGACCCCGGTGACGAGGTGCTCGTCGGGCACGAGCTAGAGCGCATGACCCAAAACGAACTCGAAACCCACGTCGATCGCGTCAGCATCTACGCCCGTGTGTCTCCCGAGCACAAGCTGCGGATTGTGCGGGCCCTGCAGCGGCGCGGCAAAGTCGTTGCCATGACCGGGGATGGCGTCAATGATGCTCCGGCTCTCAAGCAGTCCGACATTGGTATTGCAATGGGCATCACCGGCACCGATGTCAGCAAAGAAGCCAGCGACATGGTGCTGCTTGACGACAACTTTGCCACCATCGTGGCAGCCGTAGAAGAAGGGCGCGTGGTGTATACCAACATCCGCCGCTTCATTAAATACATTTTGGGATCCAATATTGGCGAAGTTCTTACCATCGCTGCATCACCGCTGCTGATCCCGGGGCAGGTGCCGCTCACCCCGCTACAAATCCTGTGGATGAACCTAGTGACTGACGGCCTGCCCGCCCTGGCACTAGCCGTAGAACCCGCTGAGCCCAATGTCATGAACCAGCCGCCCCACCATCCCAAGGAGAGCATTTTTGCCCGGGGACTGGGGAGCTACATGGTACGAATTGGGATCGTGCTGGCGGTCATTGCTATCACCACGATGGTCATTTCCTTCCGCTATACCCAAACCAATTTCAGCGACACCCTTAGCCCCGACCGCTGGAAAACTATTGTGTTTACCACTCTCTGTATTTCCCAGATGGGGCACGCCTTGGCTGTGCGCTCCAACACACGGCTGACGCTAGAACTCAATCCTATGACTAATCCCTATGTGTGGGCGTCTGTGGTGGTGACCACGCTGCTCCAGTTTGCGCTGATTTATGTCGAACCGCTGCGAACGTTCTTTGGCACGCAGCTTATCAGCCCCCTTGAGCTACTGATGTGCCTAGGTTTTAGCTCCCTTGTCTTTGTCTGGGTCGAGATGGAAAAGCTGTTCTTGCGCTGGTATTGGCGACGCAAAGAGATCGGGTAGATCTACCCCGTGACGCGACATCCCTACGCGGGCATTAAGGATGGGCCACGCTGTTTTCCATTGCCCACCCTTTCTGACGAGTCGATGGGGTAGACCAGCGGCAGGGGCAAGCACCGAGATCACTCACTCCCTAAAATCATCCTGTTCAGATCTCCACCGAATCCCGCAGGCATGATAGGTTTGCGAGATGTTTTTACAGACGCTTCACCTTCGCCAGTTTCGCAACTATCGCGAGCAAATCGTGCAGTTCGACGCGCCCAAAACGATTCTGCTGGGCGACAATGCCCAAGGCAAGTCAAATTTGCTGGAGGCAGTGGAACTATTGGCGACGCTGCGATCGCACCGTGTGAGTCGCGATCGTGATCTTGTGCAGGAGGGAAACCCTGAGGGGGTAGTGGCGGCTACTGTTAAGCGTGAAACGGGTGTGGTGGATCTGGCGCTGCTGCTGCGGGCTAGCGGTCGCCGCACGGCGCGGCTGAATGGGCAAACGCTAAGACGTCAGCTCGATTTTCTAGGTGCGTTGAATGCAGTAGAGTTTTCTTGCTTAGATTTGGAGCTGGTGCGGGGCGGGCCCGGCGATCGCCGCACCTGGCTTGACACCCTGCTGATGCAGCTTGAACCCGTCTATGCCCACATCTTGAGCCAATATAACCATGTGCTAAAGCAGCGCAACGCTTTACTCAAGCGCTCGACTGGTGACGACTCGGGCAACCCCAACGGCATGGAGCTGGCCGTGTGGGATGCCCAACTGGCCGCGCTGGGCACCCGCGTCATTCGGCGGCGAGCCCGGGCGATCGCCCGAGTTGCGCCCTTAGCGGCGTTATGGCACCGCAACATCAGCGATGGGCAAGAAGAGCTGGTGATTCGCTATGCGCCGAATGTGCAGGCCGAAACGGATGATCCCCACCAGATTCAGCAGGCATTTTTAGCCAAAATTCAAGACCGGGCGATCGCTGAACAGATGCAGGGCACAACCCTTGTCGGCCCCCATCGCGACGATGTAGACTTCAGCATCAACCAGTCACCCGCTCGCCAGTTTGGCTCTCAAGGGCAGCAGCGAACTCTTGTGCTCGCCCTCAAATTGGCAGAGCTAAAGCTGATTGAGTCCGTCATCCACGAGCCCCCTCTGTTGCTGCTTGACGACGTGTTGGCAGAACTCGACCTCACCCGCCAAAACAAACTGCTCGACACCATTCAAGATCGGTTTCAAACCCTGATTACCAGCACCCATCTCGGATCCTTTGACGCCCAGTGGCTGCAATCATCCCAGGTATTGCGCGTTGTGCGAGGAGAGGTAACAAAAGCTGGGAATTGAAGATGAGGAGAGCACGAAATCGGGGATCACGAGATAGCAGTAGATCTCAGGCACCGAGTCTTGTAACGGTATTTAACTTTTCTTCTGTCCCCTTCACTCGTTACAATGCAAATAACTACTGAATACTGCTCTAATACCTTCGCCATAATCATGAGTGTAGTTAGCCAGGTTATTCTCAACGCCGACGACGAACTCCGCTATCCTAGTCAGGGTGAGCTGCAGAGCATATCCTCCTTCTTTAAAACTGGGGAACAGCGAGTTCGCATTGCCAACATCCTGTCAGAAAACGAAAAGAAAAT
>JBGTOF010000446.1:0-3995 GCA_041742695.1 Elainellales cyanobacterium
CCCCCCCCCCTACAAGCTGCCGAGGCGAAGGATACACCCACCCTTTGTCCTCAATCACTACGGCGATCAAGCATCGCTTTATACAATCAATCCCAATTCTGCCTTGTGTGATACAGGGAAAACTATTAGCTCAAAATAAGATGTTTCGTTTTGTTGATAGCAGCAACTCAGTCTTTTTATAGGTCATAGAGTGAGACAAAATCTCTCCAACGGGAGGCTGATAAATAGATAAAAATCGTATTAAATAAGGAGTAAGCTTTAACCTATAAGCCATATTTAAGTATCAATTAAGTAGGGAAATTTATTATGCGGATCGCCCAGATCGCTCCTCTTTGGGAAAGAGTGCCACCTCTTACCTATGGCGGCACGGAACTCGTAGTGGGATTGTTAACCGATGAATTGGTTCGCAGAGGCCATGATGTTACATTGTTCGCATCAGGTGACTCTGTTACGTTAGCCAAGCTAAAATCTATTCACCCTAAGGCTTTACGTCTTGACCCATCGGTTCAAGAAGGCACCATTTATGACATGCTGCATTTGAGCACAGCCTATGGAGAAGCGAGTGAATTTGATGTCATTCATTCTCACATGGGTTGTCTTGCACTGCCCTATGCAAAGCTCGTAAAAACACCTACTGTTCATACCCTGCATGGTATTTTTACACCCGATAATCACAAGATGTTTTTTCATGCCAAAGACCTTAACTACGTTAGTATTTCAAATTCTCAGCGAGAACCCGCCTCATACTTGAACTACGTAGCCACGGTATATAACGGCATCGAAGTTAGCAAACACAAATTCTTCCCAACCCCAGATGAGCCACCCTATTTAGCTTTTCTGGCGCGGATTTCCCCTGAAAAAGGCCCGCAACATGCAATCTCTATCGCTCGTGAAACAGGGATCCCCCTTAAGATGGCGGGTAAGATCGATGCCGTAGATGTAGAGTTTTTTGAGAATGAAATCAAGCCTCAAATTGATGGCGAACATATTCAATTCTTAGGTGAGTTTAACCATGAACAAAAGAATGAACTGATGGGGCGGGCGATCGCAACACTCTTACCAATCACGTGGCGAGAGCCATTTGGCTTAGTTATGGTTGAGTCAATGGCGGCTGGAACTCCAGTGGTAGCAATGCGTCTGGGATCAACCCCAGAAGTGGTGCAACCCGGTGTATCTGGCTTTTTGTGCGATACGGTTGCAGAATGCATAGACGCTGTAGGCCGCATTCAAACCATTGACCGCACCGAATGCCGTAACTATGTCTCTCGCTGTTTTGATGCTAGCCAGATGGTAGACGGATATGAGGCCGTCTATCGGCAGGTGGTTGCAGCGCAGCGTGATTATAGTGAGTCGGTTTTTCTTGAATTGAGTAATGGGTTAAACAAAAACGGGTTAAACAGCTCTGAGATTTCAATCTCAATTTGAGATAACTAGATAACGAAATCTGGAATTTAATCAAAGTATGGAAACTCGTTTTCAATGGCTAGGTTTTAGATTTTCGTAAGCTCACTTTCTCTACGGAGAATCTAATATCTACTAATATCTATTGTCTCTCATAAGTTGTGGTTACATTTTGCCGACCCAACCTATGAGAGAATTACAGCTTCAAGCGTTTATCGACTAAGCAAGGCTTAAGTTTTGCTTAGAGATTATCTTAGGTGACTATTATGCCAACTTCTCCAGAGATTATTGAACTAGACGGCAAAATCTATATTCCTGCCAATCAGCTACAAATTCCCGAGTGGAGCTGCGTTAACACTCGCGAAACACAAGAGGCGACTTTAACTCTAAAAGACGATGATTTATTCTTAATTACCGATACGCTAGGCAATATTTCTGGCTGCCTTGGTGATGGCGAAATCGGCAGTATGGGGCTATTTTGTCGCGATACTCGATTTTTGAGTCGCCTAGAGCTCCAAATTGAAGGGCGGCTTCCTATTCTATTAAATAGCGATGCAAAAAAAGGGTTTTCCCTCTCTGTGCTTTGCGCTAATCCTACTATTGATAATCAACGTATTCCAGCTGAAACAATCAGCATTGCACGCGAAATCGTTTTGAATGGGGGCCTATTTGAAGAGTTAACGCTAACGAACTATAGCCAAGAGTCAGTCACGTTTGAGTTGAGTCTGAGCTTCGATGCAGATTTTATGGATTTGTTTGAGATTCGGGGTGTCAAGCGCAAACAGCGTGGGCGTTTGTTGCGTCGGGTTTTGTCTAGTCATGAGCGATCGCACCCTGCTAACGATTCTAAAACTGCCGCTGCTAAAGATGAGTCCAGCAATCCTTCTTCGTCTGATCTAAGTGCGTATGAGCTTTATACTTCAACCTCAGATTTAGCGCTTACCTATGAAGGGTTAGATGGTGCGCTGATGGAATCACAGATACAGTTCTTGCATCGATTACCTAATTCGTTTAAAGGCTACACTGCGATTTGGCAGCTAGAGATTGCCCCTCATGCCACAGAGCGCTTGGGCTATCGGCTATCGATGCTAGCAAACAGTCATCCCGTTTCCATTGTGAGCGTGCCAACCACACTTACTCAAGCAAAAGCAGCAGAACTTTTAGAGGAGCTTGAATGGCACACGTCAATCACCCAGATCCGCACAGACAATCGCGCATTTAATCAAATCATTAAGCAAGCCGAGCGAGATATTTATTTGCTGCGGCAAACCTTTGCTCAGGGTCAAATCTTGTCAGCCGGGGTGCCTTGGTTTTGTACCCTGTTTGGTAGAGACTCCATCATTGCGGCTTCCCAAACGCTGATTCTCGATCCGTCAATCGCCCGAGAAACGCTAACAGTGTTGGCCCGCTATCAAGGCAAAACTACCGATGATTGGACAGAAGAAGAGCCTGGGAAAATATTGCATGAGCTGCGATCGGGCGAAATGGCGCGCTGTAACGAAGTTCCTCATACGCCCTATTACGGCACCATCGACGCAACGCCGCTCTGGCTCATGCTCTACGCTGAGTACTATGCGTGGACCCATGACCAAGAAACCTTAGACAAGCTTTGGGAACCCGCTTTAGCCGCGATGGCCTGGCTTGATCAGGCCTGCAAAGAGACTGGCTATCTCAGCTACAACCGGCGGTCTAAGCGAGGTCTTGCCAATCAAGGGTGGAAAGATTCAGACAACTGCATTGTGAATCGGTATGGACAACAGGCTAAAGGGGCGATCGCCCTGTGTGAAGTTCAAGCCTATGTCTACGCTGCTAAACATCGCATGAGCGAAATTGCCGCGCTGAAAAAACGCGTTGACTTGGCTGAGCGCTGGCAAGAAGAGGCCAGAGAGATCAAAACTCGATTTAATCGCGACTTTTGGATACCAGATCTAGACTATTGCGCCTTGGCGCTTGACGGAGAAGGCAACCCCATCGATAGCATCACCTCTAACCC
Source organism: Elainellales cyanobacterium (assembly GCA_041742695.1). Classification (GTDB taxonomy): domain Bacteria; phylum Cyanobacteriota; class Cyanobacteriia; order Elainellales; family Elainellaceae; genus Kaiparowitsia. The sequence goes on from JBGTOF010000446.1 coordinate 3,395, forward strand.
AGGGCATTGTCTGAATGTGGGCATTTTATCGCCAGAGCGAGCCCAAAGTGTGGCAGAACGGCTGAAAGCGCCCGACATGTTTAGTGGGTGGGGCATTCGCACTCTGAGCAGCTTGTCGCCCGCGTATAACCCCATGGGTTATCACATTGGTTCAGTATGGCCTCACGACAATAGCCTGATTGCCTTGGGCTTGCGATCGCTCGGTCAGGTCGATCAAGCGTTGGAAGTAGCCCAAGGGCTATTTGATATGACTATGCGACAGCCCTACCATCGCCCACCGGAACTGTTCTGTGGTCATGAACGCAGTGGGGAGGGAGAACCGATTCGGTATCCTGTCGCGTGTACGCCGCAAGCATGGGCAACAGGCACTATTTTTCAACTGGTTCAGATGATGGTTAATCTGGTGCCCGATGCGCCAGGCAATCATTTGAGGATCATTGACCCAGCATTGCCTGACTTGATTCACCATGTGTCATTAACAAACCTACGCGTCGGTTCTACGCTGTTGGATGTAGAATTTTCGCGAGAAGGGGATTCTCGCCCTGAGCATTCCGATGATGTGACGGCTTGTCGGGTGATTCGCAAGCGGGGCAACCTCCGC
>JBGTOF010000452.1:0-6364 GCA_041742695.1 Elainellales cyanobacterium
TTTCACCAGGCTACTGCTGAGAAAGCTGTATTCAGTGGAGGTTGCCAGAAAGAAGGTTTCGACTTCATCAGCTAGCGTTCGATTGGTGTGAGCCATTTGCAGTTCTTTGTCAAAGTCTGACAAAACCCGCAGCCCACGCAATAGCACCCGTGCTCTTTTTAGCTTGGCATACGCCACAGTGAGTCCATCGTAACGATCTACTTCCACATTGGGTAGGTGGCGAGTGGATTCGCGGATTTGCTCAACCCGCTGATCTACAGAAAAAAGGGGGGCTTTGCTGGGGTTGGTCATCACGACGACAATGAGCCGCTCGAACAGCCGACAGCCACGCTCAATAATGTCTAAATGCCCCCGCGTAATGGGGTCAAAACTACCAGGATAGATTGCAATCACGCGCCAACAGCCTGAGTAATGTTCGCGTTTATCATATCGGAGAGTGTGAACGCCTGGTGACAGCCGATGGCGTTTTCCTGCAGCTGATCAGCTTCGGTCGAGTGCGGTCGAGTGTATGTAACGTTGATTTGGGCAAGGAATGCTGTGGAACTTTTGTGCCACGCAGGCTTCACAGCACCCCATTCATCTACGAATTCATGCGTGCGTCTAGTGCTTCGAGGGCTACTACAGAGCCTAGTAGAGCCTAACGTGAGGGAAATTAAGAGTGCTCAAATGGCTCTATTGCTCAGTTGGCTGGATTGTGCGATCGATCTAGGGAACAGTGTCAGGCCATTATACAGGGAACTTATGTATTTTCTGGGCTGAGATTAATTAAGCGTAAGCTTCTATGTTGTCTACACTACATCCCTGCTGTAGGGACTTTGCGGTGGATCGAGTGACAGGTCTTAGTGAGGTAGGGGCGATCGCCCAGCCGTTGCATCCGACTCAGTGACCAACGCTTCGATGTCGGTCGGATGGGTTGGCAGCGCAGCCGTCAACACCTCGCAGCCGGTGGGAGTAATCAATACATCGTCTTCGATTCGAATGCCACGCACATTGGCAAATTCCTCGAGGCGGTTCCAGTTGATGATGGACTGGTAGCGATCGCGCTGCTGGGGATCGCGCAGCAGCGCTGGCACTTGATAAAATCCTGGCTCAATGGTAACAACCATGCCGGAGTGCAGAGGGCGGTCGAGCCGCAGATACCCCAGCCCAAGGCGATCGCTCCGAGTTCTTCCATCGGCATACCCGGCCCAATCCCCTACATCTTCCATGTCGTGCACATCTAACCCCAACAGGTGCCCCACCCCATGCGGAAAGAACAGCGCATGGGCATCTTCGTGGACTAACTCGTCGGGATCACCCTTGAGAATACCCAAATCAACCAGACCAGCGGCGATCGCCCCTGCTGCTGCGAGATGCAGCTCGCGATACTCAACGCCAGGCTTTGCCATCTCAATGCAGCGGTCATGCGCCGCTAGCACGATCTCGTAGAGCGCGCGCTGTCTCGACGAAAATCGACCTGAGACTGGCCAGGTGCGGGTCACATCCGCTGCCCAGCCTAGGGGAGACTCGGCTCCCACATCCGCCAGCAGCAGGTCACCGGGTTGCAGTGCGTGATGATAGTGGTTGTTGTGGAGCACTTCCCCATGAACGGTCACGATGCTGCTGTAGGCGGGCACCTGGTTGTGTGCCAGAATCACCTGCTCCATGGCCGCGCGCACCTGAGATTCGTGGGTGGCGGTGCGGGTAACGGCCATCCCTGCCTTGTGCGCGGCAACCGTCACTGCGGCGGCGGCACGAAGCTGGGCGATCGCCCCCGCATCGTGATTGAGCCGCAGCGACACGATAGCCTGCACCAGAGCCCGATCCCCGCCTGTGGATTGGGCGGCAGGTACGACCGTGCGATTGAGAATTTGGGACTGGCGCGATCGCCCGCCCTCATCCACCAAGCCTAGGGTTGCCGCCCCTTTGGCCTGCGCCGCCAACTCGGAGAGCGGAAACGCTGCTTCTGCCCCTAGCTCTGTCGCGACCTGCTGCCGCGTAGGCATGACCCCGTGCCACAGCACCGCGCTGGGAGTAGGGTCATCCATATACAGGGTGAGGGTTCCTGCCTCTAGGCGAATGGCGGCGCCCTCAATGGGCAGGCCTGCAAAATAGAGAAAGTGGCTGCTCGCGCGAAACGGATAGGTATTGGCGGCAAAGTTGCGGGGTTGCGGCCACCCTGACCACAACACAGCCGGATGGGGAAACTGCTCTGCCAGGCGCGATCGCCGCTGTCTTAACGTGTCCGCTATCTGATGCGTGGTGCTATACATGGGCGATCGCTCCCATTCGACTCCTTAACTCAACTAAAAACTAGGCTCTCCCTACCTTGGGAAAGATGGTGCAGCGCAGAGGACGCGCCGCCGCCGCATTCCGACAAGGCCACCGCCAACCGTTGACCGAAAACTGGCCTAAAAAAAGAGTTCTTTGATCCCCTCGCTGCCGATCTGCACCGCCAGCGCCGCCAGCAAAAAGCCCAGCAGCTTCGTGGCGATGATCGCGCCCTCTGCCCCGATCCACCGCTCTACACGACTGGCCTGGCGCACAATGAGCCAAGTCACCAGCATAGCGCCAACAATGCCTAGCACCACGCTTAGGTGAGCGGTGGGCGACTCGGCCATCAGCAGCATGACTGTGGTGAGGGTGCCAGGGCCAGCGAGAAGTGGAAGCGCAAGGGGAGCGATCGCCACATCTCGATCAGCCTCCACTACCGGCGTATCTAGCCCGCCTTGCAACATCTCTAGCGCAATCAGCAGCAGCAACAATCCACCAGCTACCCGCAGTGACCCCATACTGATGTGGAGATAGCCCAGCAGCGGACGGCCCAAAAAAGCAAACCCCAGCATTACCGAAGTCGCGACTAGCGTTGCCCGATCCACCACTTTGTTGCGTTGCACCTGCTCCATGCCCTTGGTCAGCACCACCACAATCGGGGCATTGCCCAAGGCATCTGCCAGCACAAACACGGCAACAAAGGTCTGCACAAACACCGAGAAATTCATCCCGACAGCCCCTCAGTAGCCCCAGTAGACTGAAGCGGGCGCACCACAGCTGCCCGCCGAGCCCGGAACATGCCAAACCGACACAGCCCTGCCCCAAAGGCCAGCCGCATGAGCAGCAGGGTGGGCACTTCCCGCACCGACTTGAGAAATCCTGGCAGTCCTACCCGCATCCAGCCTTGAGGACGCACGATGCCTTGCCAGATGGAATCTATCCAAGAGGGCAAGGTCTCCGCTGTCCAATCTGCTGTTTCCACCTCGCCGTCTACTAATCCTGTCGCCGCCAGTTCTTCCGCAAATCCCTCAATGCTGGCAAAGGCGGGATGGGACCATTGATCCAGCAGCTGTCGCATGACCGGTCGCTCCCACGCATTCAGGGGAATCTGGCGATCATCTCGCTGGTTCCAATCCGCTACTACCAGCACACCCCCTGGCTTTAGCACTCGCAGCAGTTCCCGCGCAAATACGGCCTTGTTGGGCATGTGCGGCCCTGCTTCTACCGACCACACCACATCAAAACTGCCATCGGGAAACGACAGCGCCATGGCGTCATCGACCTGAAATTTGGCATCTAGCCCGGTGGGCGTCAGGTCTGTAGCCCGCTGCACCTGCTGGGGACTGATGGTAATGCCCGTGACGGAGAAGCCATAGTCCTGAGCCAGAATGCGGCTGCTGCCGCCAATGCCGCAGCCCACGTCCAGCATCGTAGACCCCTTCGGCAGGCGATCTAGCCCGCCCCATCGCGCCATCTCGTGCACAAAATCGGCCTTGGCCTGCAAAAAATCTTTGCGGTGCGGCGGCGATCCATAGTGCCCTAGGTGAATATGCTCCCCCCAATAAAATTCCAGAATGCCGTCGTCAGTCCATTCGTCATAGGCATTTGCAACCGTCTCTGACGACTGGTAGCGCCGAGCGCTGGCTAAATAAATAACCAGGCCGATTCCCGAGAGTCCAAGGATGAAGGCGAGGGTGAGAGATGCTGCGTTCATTAGAGGATTGAGGGGTGAGGGACTAAGCGTTGAGATGAGGGAAGGACGTGACGCCTTGCGACAGTTTTCTGATGGTTCTAGCCAATTCTGTTTCCCGTACTGCTTTGCCCCAAGAGAGCTGGGAAGTGAGAGTCAGGGCTATCGCTGGGCATAGGCCTTGGCGGCATAGTCGCGGAAGCGTTCGAGATCGGCCATCAGAGTCGTTTCGACCACGCGCACCAAAAACGGCATGTTGAGCAACCGTGCCAGGATGTCGGGAACACCGTAGGCAACGGTGAGCTTGACGATGGAGCGATCGCCCCCCCGATCGTAGAACCGAATTGCACCCCGGTTGGGCAACCCATCGACCGACTCCCATTGGATGATTTGGTAATGCACTAGCTTTACAATCCGTGAGAGCCAGCTAAATTCAAACCCCCCGGAGGCTAACTTCCAGCGCGACAGGTCGGGATTATCCGGCTGAATTTTGACGGAATTAATCCACTTCATCCAGTTAGGCATCTGCTCCAGATCAGACCACAGATCCCACACGACCTGCATGGGAGCATCTACTTCGATTTGAACCGTATGTTCGAGCCAGTCTGTCATGGGAATTGGGATGAGGTGGGGGATAGGGGATTAGGAGTTGGGGCTTGGTTCTAACCCTTAATACCGAAACAGTCCTTCGCCGGTAACCCGATACCCCGTTGGCTCCAGGATTTTGGCGGCGGCTTGTTTGCCAGAGATGGTCGCGCCTTCCATGCTGTCGATATAGTCTTGGGCAGTATAGCTGCCCGCGAGAAAGAAGTTGGGGATCACGGTTTTCTGCGAGGGCCGATAGGGATCCATTCCAGGCTGCTCTCGGTAAAGAGATTGGGCTAGTTTCACGACGTTAAACCAGGTCATGGTGAGATCGCGGGAGGAGGGGAAGAGGTCATGAATCTGTTTGAGGGCATGCTGGGCGATCGCCTCATTGTTCATCTTAATAAAGGGATCGCCGGGAGTAAGCACCACCTGCATTAACGAGCCTTGCCCGTCGCGATAGTAGTCGTTGGGGCTAGACAGGGCCAAGTCGGTAAAGCAAGAGAAGTCGGCATCGGCGCTATAGAGCAGGTTGTTGATGCCTGCGGCATGGGTCACTTGATGGCGCTGCTCGGCGTCATTTAATTCGGTGACCCAGCCGTCGAACCGCATCTGCACCGTGGCAACGGGCACCGCCGTTAGCTTATAAATATTGTCGAACTCGGGCCACTTGCGCCATGCTGCGGGCAGCAGGCGCTGAATACCGGGGATGTCGCAAGCCGCGAGGTAGGCGTCAGCGGTGATAGTGTCGGTGCGATCGCCCTCTGCCACCCTCAGTCCAGTTACGGTTGTGGAATCTCCAGATGCGTCAAACAAGATCTCGCGGGTTTGGCGGCGCGTGTGAACCTTGGCCCCCCTCGCTTCGATATAGCTGACGATAGGCTTCAGCAGATAGTCTGCCGGAGAACCCGCTAGCAGGTTGAGGCGCGAGGCTTCGGTTTTGGCGGCAAACATCATAAAGATGGTGAGCATACACCGCGCCGAGATGTTCTCGGTATCGATGAAACCCAAGGCGAGGGCAATCGGATCCCACATGCGCTTGAGGCTATTCTGCGACCCGCCGTGGCTGCGAAACCAGTCGGCAAAGCTGATTCCGTCTAGGTTGCGGATCAGTTTCATCGCTAAGTCGTAGTTCACCAAGCCGGGGACGATGGGGCTGGTGCCTAGGGCGATCGCATTTTGCAGCTTGTCTTGCAACGTCAGCTGCCCAGTGGTGAAAAACGCTTTCAAGCCATGAAAGGGAGCCCCCAGCAAAAAGCGGAAGTCGAGTTCTGCCACCTGACCGCCCCGGTTCACAAAGGTGTGGACATGCTCCTTGGGCAGAAGGCTGTCGTAGGCATCCACCTGTTTCATCAGAGCAAACAGGTTGGCATAGTTGTTGAAGAAGACATGCAGCCCCATCTCAATGTGGTTGCCGTCCCCATCCACCCAGCTGCCTACTTTGCCACCTACAAAGGGGCGCGCCTCAAAGATTTCGACCTCGTGTCCGGCATCGACTAGTTCCACCGCCGCCGCTAAACCTGCTAAACCCGCCCCGACAATCGCGACTCGCATTTCACAACCCGCCTTTTCAGTTTCTTTACATATTGTAATGGACTGGGCCCCTCCAGGCAGACGCGAGTTCACCCCGGATGGGGACTCGCTGCCATGCTACCCCGGAGGGCTGTGATGCTGATGCCAGTGGTGGGCAATATCAATGCGGCGGCACACCCACACATGGCTCTGCTGCTGGACATAATCTAGAAACCGAGCCAGCGCCGCCGTGCGCCCCGGACGCCCTACGAGGCGACAGTGCAGCCCAATGCTCATCATCTTGGGAGCCTCAGCTCCTTCGGC
>JBGTOF010000034.1:0-33888 GCA_041742695.1 Elainellales cyanobacterium
GATGATCAATCAGCGTTTCAAGCGCTATGTTACTAAACTGAACGGGGAACGAGATGATAAGCCGAAGACTGCAACAGGTGTTCCAAACTGGACTGGCTCAGGCTGCTTATTTGCCTCAAACCGTACAACTAATTTGGCAGGCCTCTCGTGGATGGATGCTGGCTTGGGTAGGGCTGCTAGTTCTGCAGGGTCTCCTTCCAGGTCTTACAGTGTATCTGACTGGGATGCTGGTAGATGGGCTCGTTCAAATCACGGGTGCTGGGTTGAGTCGTGCTAGCATTCAGCCTATTTTGGTGCCCGGCAGCTTGATGGTAGCGGCGCTAGTTCTGACAGAGCTGTTGAAGAGCGCTGGTGAATGGGTGCGGACCGTGCAGGCAGAATTGGTGCAAGACCGAGTCAGTTCGCTGGTGCATCAGCAGTCGCTAGCAGTAGATTTGGGGTTTTACGAATCATCTGAATTCTATGACCACATGGATCGCGCCAGAACTGATGCGGCGGGGCGATCGCTCGCCCTGCTCGAAAGCATCGGTGGCTTGCTACAAAACAGCATCACGTTGCTAACGCTAAGCGCAATTTTGCTGCCCTATGGGTTCTGGTTACCGCTGGTATTGCTGGTTAGTACTATTCCTGCATTTTTCGCAATGCTGCATATCAACCGTCAGCAGCATCAGTGGTGGCATCGCACAACAATCGATCGACGGTGGCTTCAATATTATGAGTTGCTGCTGACCCAGGCTATGGCCGCGCCTGAAATGCGCTTGTTTGGCCTAGGGAGCTATTTTCAGACTTCATACCAAACTTTGCGTAAGCGGCTGCGTGGCGAGCAGTTTACGCTGGTGAAACGGCAGGGAATAAGCCGATTGGCTGCAACGGCGATCGCCCTAGTGATCTCTGGTGGTGCAATGCTGTGGATGGGTCGGCAGGTGCTGCTGGGGGCGCTGACCTTAGGCGACTTAGCCCTGTTTTACCAGGCCTTCAACCGAGGGCAGGGAATCATGAAAACGCTGTTGGGGAATTTGGGGCAAGCCTATAGCAACAGCTTGTTTATCCGCAGTTTATTTGAGTTTTTGGCGCTGCAACCGCAGGTGGTGAGTCCAGCGCAGCCCTGCTCAGTCCCAACCCGGTTCTCTCAGGGCATTGAGTTTCGAGACGTAACGTTTCGCTATCCGGGGAGCGATCGCCCTGTCCTAGAACATTTCAATCTATCCATTCCTGCGGGCAAAACCGTCGCGATTGTGGGTGACAATGGCGCAGGCAAAAGTACCCTAATCAAGTTACTCTGTCGCTTCTACGATCCGCATGCGGGCGCAGTTGAAATAGATGGCATAGACCTACGTGCGTTTGCAGTGGAGAGCCTACGACGGCAGATTACTGTTTTGTTTCAAAACCCAGTTCCCTACTTTGTCACTGCGGTGCAGAATATTGCGCTAGGTAACATCAGCACGACCCCGTCTAGTGCAGAGATTGAAGCCGCAGCTCAATGTGCAGGCATTCACGACACAATTATGGATTTGCCTAACGGTTATCAGACCCGGTTGGGTAAGTGGTTCCCCAATGGGACGGATCTGAGTGGCGGACAGTGGCAACGGTTAGCGTTAGCGCGCTCCTTCTTGCGTCGAGCTCAGTTGATTATTCTCGATGAGCCCACCAGCGCGATGGATCCCTGGGCAGAAAAGGACTGGATTGATCGGTTTCGGGCCTTAGCGAGCGATCGCACGGCTGTCGTGGTGACCCATCGATTCACCCTGGCTATGCGGGCTGACCTAATTCATGTCATGCGAGCAGGGCGAATAGTCGAATCGGGTACCCACAGCGAGCTACTGGCTCTGAACGGTCTCTATGCCGAGTCATGGCATGCTCAGATGAGTCATGAACCGACTCCATTGCCTGCCGTTAGCCTGGCATAGCCCCAACGATAGATATTGTCTTTCAATAGATCTGCTAGTTACGTACTGAGCGAATTAGTGTTCTGCCTACGCTTGCTTTTACGTGTTGATATAATCCTTGTCCTGGAGCGCCACTGACGATGTCTACGCCACTTGTTCGCACCCTCATTAGAACCTGCCTAGCTGACTCAGGAGGCACGTGGACACAGATCGCAGCAAGGCACATGCGGCAGGCGAGTCATGTAGAGTGGCAGCAAACCGTGCTCACCTTACTCGTCCATCGTCTGGTTCCCCTCGTCACATATGCGCTAGGGCAGCATAGCCTGCTGGATGCTGTTCCTGCTGAACACCTAGCAGTGATGCGAGTAGTGGCGCATAAAGCCAAGACTACAACTATGCTGAATCTGCTAACTCTAGACGGCATCCTCACCACGATGCAGCAGGCGGGGTTACATCCCGTTCTATGGAAAGGAGTTGTGCTAGCGGACAGTTTCTATCCGCATCCTCAAACTCGAGCGATGGACGATATTGACTTCTCGCTGCCGCCAGAAGAGATGTCTAAAGCTCATGATGTCTTTCAGTCGCTAGGGTTTATTCGGCAAGAGCAGATGGCAACGGATGACGCGGTGTATTATCTGAATCGCCTGGGTGTTCTCTGCGATGTCCATCACCGGGTTCGCTTATTTGAAGCATTTGACACGACTTCCGGGGCATCCCATCCCTTGACGATCGATTTCAACCCAACCCATCTCAAAACTAAACCGATGAATGTGCTAGAACCCAACGCTATGTTGGTTCATTTGGTAGTGCATATGGATGGACATCGCGACGAAACGGGACCGCTGCTGATCTGGATGCTGGACGTAGCCTTTGTCCTTCGGAGATGGGGCGGTCTGATTGATCTAGAGCGAATTCAAACTCTTATGCCTGCACCCGAGCATCTGATCTCGCTGCTAAGGCTAGTGCGGTTCTTGCATGAAGAATTGCATGAGCCATTACCAGAATCACTGGCGATCGCCGCTCAGGACTATGCGCCCTATACTCTGGCGGAGATTTTGCGTCAGCGCCGACTGGCGATTTGGGGCTTGCCAACCTGGCGCGGCTGGGTGCGGCTACTCGGGTGCAGGCTGGGCATCACATCACGAAAAAATCGGGTTTATCCCCACATCCATGATTTGCTGCCCTGGGCCACCGCATCATGAATCAGTCCCCAACGCGGGCGTGAATCTGACCTAAACCGCCGTAGCCATTGCCATAGTCGTGTCCTATGACGTAAGGCTAAACGCAGGCGGTGGGTTGTGATGGAACAATAATCTTGTGAGTAGGGCGACTGGTGTTATCGAGTGAGCAGTTGAAGGCCAATATCAGTGCCCATTCCCAAACCATAGGCAAGATTAACCAATAGCATCCCCACGGGTTCTAGGTAGCGGGCACTGGTCAAGGCACCTGCATCGACGGGCGCGAGGCCGATGTCAATAATAAGTTGAGCGGCGATCGCCTTAGCCTCCGCATCATCTCCACAATAGAGCTGGGTCGGAGTTTGTTCCCCAAACTGGCGGGAGTCAGCATGCAACCTCTCCGCAAACGGAAACAACACTTCTACCACCTTAGCCCCGACCATCTGGTTCGCAATCTCTTCAGCCGCAGAGGTCGTCGTCCCCAGTTCTAACCCGCTGAAGTCAGCCTTGAGAGGCGTCACGCAACTCATCACAGGTTTGCCAGTCAAGGGGCCAGCCGCAGCAAGTGCTTGAGCCACTGCGCTCCAGGGTATAGCCAATAGAATCACCTCACCAAACTGTGCAGCCTCAGCAGGGGTGCCTACGCTTGCATTGTCACCAATCGATTGGGCTAGAGCTTCTAGTTTGGTGCGATCGCGCGAATAGCTAAACATCACCGTATGTCCTTGGGCAGCCCAAAGCTTGCCCAAACCACTGCCCATGTTGCCAGCGCCAATAATGCCAATTTTCATGTGGATTTCTGTCTGATTTCTGTAGTGATATTCAAGATTAACTGGAGGGTGTTAACGGTGAGATTTGGGATAGAGCCAGCCTGCAAAGAGCTTGGTTATTCGAGGCATGACCACATAGGTCATGAGCGCCACCATTAGGGCCGTCACAACTAGGGTGCGGAGCAGAAGCGGCAGGAAGAGAATCAGCGGCACAATGAACGTGCCAATTAGATTGATCAAGACATAAATTGCAATGCCCGTAATCACCATCATTTTGTAGCGCGGTGGCGGCGTCAGACCGGGCTGTATGGGCAACGTGAACCAGGTTTCTAATCCCGTGAGCACTGAGAATTGCCCCTGACCCACCGTCAGCCGATTGGCGCGCTCCACTAACTTTTGACGAATGGGAGACGTTTCCCACTGTTTGAGATGGCTGATGCGATCGAATTTAAACACAATTCGATATTCTGGATGGGCGTGATCACCAGGGCGAAACACATTCACGCCTAGGTGCCCTTCAAAGGCTTTAGCAGCTTCGATTAGGTCAGCCAAGACGACCTCAAACGCAGCTTCACAACCGGGTTTGACAGGTTTTAGAATATCCACTGTTGCAGGCGGATCGTAATTGGGATGTTCGGTGGTACTCATGGTAACGGTGTGGGTTACGTTGGCTATATTAATGGCTGGCCACTCATGCCGATGTCTAAGCGCACAACTTTGGCGGGTTCAACTCCAGTCGGGGGCGGAAAGGACATTCCGCCATTGGTGACAACGTAGATACTGGTGCGATCGCCCTCTCCCCGCCCAAAAGCTAAGGCCGTGCTGCCGGTCATCCCCTGCTCCGCTTGGGCAATAGTCGTCAGGGTGCCATCGGGGGCAATTTTCACCACGCTGTTATAAACATGGGTCGTGCCATATAGATTGCCAACTTGGTCAAAGGCAAAGTCATCTAGGTTGACGGACTGTACGATAATCTCTGGCTCGCCCGGAGTTCCATCAGAACGCAGAGGAATTTTAACGAGTTGCATCTTTTCTGTATTGGAGGCATAGAGCGCGTCGCCATAGCGTTTGAGCCCATTCACTGCCGGAAACTCCTTGTCATCAGCACTGCGAGCCAGGGCAGGATGCTCTAGCCAAATCTTGACCGTGCGCTCTGCCGCATTCAGTTCCCAAATTGCACCCCGATACGAGTCTGCAATCAAATAGGTATCGCCTGCTAAAGGGGTTAATCCATTGAGAAAAATGGCATTAGGCATCGTCACTAAGACCGACGCCGTGCCCTTGGGCGACAGGGTAAACACAGTCGGAATGTTATCCGCATCCCAAGCGGTCAGCAACAACTCACCCGTGGCCGTCAAGGCTAACCCGGTGGCCCGTCCGGCGATCGCCCCATGCACTGCGGGCACCCCACTGGCTCCGATCTGCCAGACTTTGCCATCCAAATGGCTGGACACAAATAGCGTGCCATCAGCGCTGACCGCAATGCTTTCGAGAAAGGTGTTGACCGGAAACTCGGCAATGGTGTGAGAAGGCACTAGCGCGACGGGGGTCTCAGCAAAAATAGGCGGTAAGCCGACTGGCGTAGACATCCAGACTCCTCTAAATCTAGTTCAACTGAATTACGTACCAAGCAGCGTAGCAACTGAACGCTGCTAAATCTTTCCCAATCGTTTGGGAAATTGCATAATCTTTCGCTCGATAGTCTCAATCTCTAGGAATCACCCACACTCCAGGACGCCGCACGAACTGCATACGGACTGGAGTCGTCAGCGCTGGCACGTGAGGGTTGAGATGCCCGCGTTATTTCACTGCGTTTCGATAGGCTCGAGGCGTCGTGCCAAACTGTTTGCGGAATAGCCGGGTGAGATGACTTTGGCTAGAGAATCCGCATTGAATGGCAATATCGGCGATCGCCGCCTCAGTGTGCTTGAGCAACTGCTGCGATCGCCCCAACCGACGCTGAACAACAAACTGGTGCGGAGAGATGCCCGTCGCTTGCTTAAACTGCGTCGCAAAATAACAGGCACTCATTCCCACAAGTGCGGCTAGATCCGCCAATTTGAGATCGTGCTCGAGGTGATTGTTGATGTAGTCAGTCACCTGCCTTAGCGCTGGCTGGGGCAACCGACCCGCAGGTAAGACAGGCGGCAAGACCGCTGAGTATTTTTTGAGTAAGTGTAGGGCCAGGCAATTGATCAGCGACTCGACATACAGGCGATCGCCGCCTCCGTTCAGTTCTAGCTCTGCTTTGAGGGCTAGCCCCAACTGCTGAATCAACGGGTCTGCTTGCGGCAAGCGCGGGATCAAATCAACTTGATCTGGGGCGATCGCCTCATAGGCAGACTGCCTGATGACCTCTGGCTTAATCGTCAGAATCAGAAACTCCGATATTTGATCCCACTGCACTTGATGAGCTACAGTTGCCGGAACGACAATCACCTGCTCGGTTAGCACCTGCTCATACTGCACCTGCCCATCCAGCCGTCGCTTGACGTGTAGATGTGGAGGGATATGCGTGTGAATGGCAATCTTGTGATCGGAGTAGACGTATTCGGGCGTTTCAAACGGAGGGTAGCGAAAATGCTCGAGCGTAATGCCCTGCCACCCTGACTGCACGCTCGACAGAAGTGGCGTAGTGGGCAAAATTGGAGCAAGCGACGCTGTTCGATCAGAAACGGTTTTAGGACGGTCGGCCATTGCACCAGCGGCAGGAATAGGATGAGATACCAGTGCCACTATAGCGGGTGCGCTCAGGTCTACACTGTGCGTTATCTCACGCTCTGGGCGATCGCCCTAGAGAACGCTGTGTCCGGTCTGCCGAATTAGAACCAGGCCGATGAACGCGAGTGTTAGTCCGTGGAGTTAGGATTGGTTTGGCTGTGAACTGGCAGCTCGATTACAAATTTTGTGCCTTCCCCCAGAATGGAATCGCACGTGAGCTGTCCCCCATGTTTTTCGGTCACAATTTGATGGCTAATCGACAAGCCTAGCCCTGTGCCTCTGCCCACTGGCTTTGTCGTAAAAAAGGGCTCAAACACTTTGGCGCGGGTCGCGTCACTCATCCCCAACCCGTTGTCAGTAATGGAAATCGAAACGCGATCGGGTTCAATTTGTGTTGTGTGAATTTGAAGCAATGGCTCAAATGCTGAAGCCGCTGAACCAGAGTTTTTCTTGCTTTGAAAGCATTCCTCTAAGGCATCAATGGCATTGCCTAACAGGTTAATAAACACTTGGTTGAGTTGTCCTGCGTAGCATTCAATGTCGGGTAGATCTCCATAGTGTTTGAGGACGTTGATCGTCGGGCGATCGCTCACTGCTTTGAGCCGATGCTGCAGAATCATCAGGCTACTGTCTAAGCCTTCATGCAGATTAAACAAGCAGGGGTGTTCGCAATCCCCTCTGGAAAAGTTTCGCAAGCTGTAGCTAATTTCGCGAACCCGATTGACGCCTTCTTGCATAGAGGCAACCAGCTTTAGTAAGTCCTCACGCAGGTAGGGCAGATCAATCTCTTCAAGGCACTGCTCGATCTCGACCCCAGGCTGTGGAAATTTTTGTTGATAAAGGGTGATCAATCCCAATAGGTCATTCACATAGTCTCGCGCGGGTGGCAGGTTGCCCGAAATAAAACTAATTGGATTATTAATTTCGTGGGCGACCCCCGCCATCATCTGGCCGAGCGCAGACAGTTTCTCGCTTTGAACAAGCTGAAGCTGAGATCGTTTAAGTTGATTAAGGGTCTTTTGCAGGGCCTCAGTCCGCTCTGCAACTCGTTCCTCTAACTCTTGAGTTAGGTTATAAAGCCTTAAGTGAACATTGACGCGCGCCAACACTTCATCTTGCTGAATGGGTTTTGTAATGTAATCGACGGCTCCCAGAGATAGGCCCTTGACCCGATCGATCGAATCCGATAGAGCCGTCGCAAAAATAACGGGAATGTCGCGGGTGCTGTCTAACGCCTTTAAGCGGCGACAGGTTTCAAACCCATCGATACCTGGCATCATCACATCCAGCAAAATTAGGGCTGGGGTAGCTTTTGTCACTTTCTCCAGCGCACTTTCCCCGCTGTTGGCGACTAGCACTCGGTGCCCTGCTTCTCGCAATACATCCGTAAGCACTTTCAGATTATTAAGGTTGTCATCAACAACAAGAATCAAATTCTGAGGGTTATTCATGGTCTAACGTCGGGGTTCTAGAGTGCAAGTGACATGTGAGGCGTAACTAATTTGAGAATGGCGCGCTCGTTAAATTCGCGGGCAAATTGCAGCACTTGTTGGGTGAATGGACTATATTGCGGATCCAGTTGCTGAAGTTTGAGCGCTTCTTGTTCTACAGCATCCATGTCACCGATTTGAGCGGCGTCATAAAGGGCTTGCAATTCTGCCATGGAAGGAATCACGAACATGGGTTCAATCGATCGCTCACTCGATGGATTTGCCGACTCAAGCTCTGCGATATAGGTCCACGTCACGTCGAGATGTTGCCCAATTTGCGCAAGGAGTTCTTCTGCTTGCACCGGTTTTGGCAAAAAGTCTTGGCATCCAGCGTCCTGACTTTGCTGCCGATTGAAGTTAAACACACTGGCAGAAGACGCAATAATTACGACATCGTCCATTTGAGGGAACTCTCGCAACTTTCGAGTCATCTCCATGCCATCCAGCACCGGCATCATCAAATCGGTGATGATCAGATCAGGCTGCCAGGCGATCGCCTTTTCCAGTCCATCTTGACCATTGCTGGCCTCCATCAATTCAAAACCAAGCGGAGCAAGAAGATGGGTCACCACGGAGCAATTTTCCCAACGGTCATCCACCACAAGAACCTTTTGTTTGCGCCCCTCGTAGCCCGTAATGTGAACATCTGATCGAGTGCTGGTCGTGTCGAGCCAGTTTGCAGATTCCGGCAGCTCAAGGTCAAACCAGAATGTACTGCCTTGCCTCATCGTGCTGACAACCTGCAATTGACTGTCCATCATGTGCATAATCTGCTGGCTGATGGCGAGGCCCAGTCCAGTCCCTTCTGCCATTTTTTCTTTGCTGCCCACCTGCTCAAACGGTTGGAAGATTTTCTCCAATTGCTCAGGGGTCATACCAATGCCGGTATCTTCAATCTGGAAGCGAATTTTGGGCGATCGCGCTGAGGCGTCCTGAGGGGAGTGTATCTGGGCTTCGTCTGGATTGCTGCTTTGAACTAAACCGACCTTGAAGGTGACGCCTCCTTTATCGGTAAACTTGATGGCATTTCCTAACAGATTAATGAGTACCTGACGCAGCCGCTTATCATCGGCATACACAGCCGTAGGTAACTTGTTGAGTGACTGATAGACGAAATCAATTTCTTTTTGCTCGGCTCGAATGCGGCAGGTTTCTATAACCCCTTTGAGAAAGTCAGCGAAGTGAAAATCTTTGGGGTTTAGCTCTAGCTTGCGGGCTTCAATCTTAGACAGGTCAAGAATGTCATTGATTAATGTCAGCAGATGAGAGCCGCATTGATGAATGATGCTCAGTCCGTCTTTTTGTTTCGCCGAGGCGGTCGAGTCCCGCAGCAAGATCTGCGCGTATCCTAAAATGCCGTTGAGGGGGGTCCGCAGTTCGTGGCTCATGTTGGCTAAAAACTCGCTTTTAGCTCGGTTAGCAGCATCGGCAGCGTCTTTAGCCTCATCGGCGGCCGCTTTGGATTTTTTTAGCTGAGATTGTTCAAAGGTTTGCACCTGCCAAAGCACGGCAATCATGGTGATGGCTAAGCCTGCGACCACAAGGGCCATGATGTCGAGCGATCGCAGCGGAGATTCAATATTTTCACGAGGAATCACCAGTGCAATAGACCAGTTGGTCTCTTTAAGCGGCAGATAGGCGACATAGCTCCAGGCTCCATCGATCTGAGTGATCTCAATCCCCTGCTGATTATCGACCACTTGTTGAACCACAGGAGAGGGGGTGCGATCGCCCTGAGCCGAGAGTCTGGACGCAGGAGTTTCGGTAGAGGTGAGGGTGGCATCAGGATGGACAATCACTTGACCGGTTGAGTCGAGAGCAAAGGCATAGCTATTGTCCCCAAAGCGCAAGCTCTCAATCACCAGGTTTAATCGATCAATTTTGACGGTACTTTGCACCGCCCCAGTGGGCGTGCTGTTTAGATCAAAGCTTTGGCCAATGGGGGCGGCAATCACAATGGCAGGTTCGCCAGTTGATTGGTCGATAAGGGGATCGCTAACGGTAATTTGTCCGGCGATCGCTTGTTGAAAATAGGGTTGATCCGCGATGTCGGTAGAGGTTCCATCTAAGCGATAAAGGGTGCCGTCGGGGTTGGCGAGCGCCAACGACGCCACGTCATCCATGCGTACCACCTGCGATCGCAAATAGGACCGAGACTGCGCCCAATCCATCGAACGCAGGGTCTCCGTATCCGCGACGGTTTCGATCTCAGCCTTCATGCGATCAAGCCAGCGATCAATCTCTTGACCACTCTGCTGCGCTTCTAAAAGCGCGTTGCTCTTCAGACTCTCCAAGGTCAAGTTGCGCACTACCTGGTAGCTGTAGTAAGCCGAGGCGGTGACGACCAGAGTCGTCCCGCCAATCAGCAGCCTTGTCAGCAAGTTGCGCGTTGCTGCAGAGACTTGAATGGGAGTCTGGGGTTGGATGGAAGGCTGCCAAAACTGCATAGGAGGTGGTAAGAAGAATGGGTTGTGTAGATTGAACGAGGATGCAAACGAAACCGTTGGAGCAGTAAGAGACGCGCCTGGGTTGCGGCTGAACGCGGCCTAAGACATGGGGCGATCGCCTGGAAGCAATGGCTCTTGGGGCAATTGGTCGAAGGCTACTTTAAGCCACCGTTGTTGCAGTTGCTTCAGTTCCCCGCTCTCTCGCATTTGGCTTAAAAACTGGTTGAGATAGCTAACCAGCGTGTGGTTTCCCTTCTTCACGGCCCAAGCCGCATAGGAGCGCGGGACCACCGGTTCCCCTAGCTCAAAAATGCCCGGTTTTTCATTCACTAAAATCGACAGCGAGACGATGTTGTTCAAGATCACATCGACTTGCTGACTATTTAAATCTCGGTACGCTTCCGGGAAGCTGCCATACTCCTTAATCGGGCCTAATGTTCCGCTGGTGGTTTGCAGAGTGGCAGCTAACGTGGGCACGGCGTCGAAGGATGCCCCGCCCCGCTGGACGCCAATCCGTTTGCCTGAGAGGTCGGCGATGCCTTGAATAGAGCGATCGTCCTTGCGTTTCAAATAGATTAGGGTGGTCTCGGCAATCGGCATCGTAAAGTCTAAAAACTTTGCCCGTTCCTCTGTGATATTGGCTGCTGTGATTGCCGCATCATATTGCCCGTCTCCGACCCCTGGCAGTAGCCCTGTCCAGGGCATAATCTCTTGCCGAATTTCAAACGGCGCAACCTTTCTCAAGCGTTCTAATAGGTCGTGATCAAGCCCTGCTGGGCGATCGTTCACCAAAAACTCGAAGGGTGGGTAGTAATCTTCAGTGGCAATCAGAAGGTGGCCTCGTTTTTTGACTTGCGCAAGCAACTCCTGGCTAACCGCAGCATTGGCTTGAGAAGCTCCTTGTTGTCTACATCCATGAATGACCGGAGCAAGGAGCATACCCAGCCCTGCTTGCAAAAGAAACCGCCTGTAAATACCCATTCCCTCCCAACTCCTTTAAGTGTTTGACCCGTATAGTTCCCTAGGAGATGCAAACAGCAACATTTATTATCTAGTCAATGCTAAACGTAGTTTTTGGAGGGCGATCGCTCTACTTAGCGCTACATCATGAACGCGCATAAAAAACTGACGTTGGCTTCAATAGCGTTGCAAAATAGCAGCCACTCAATCAACCCACTGAGTGCTGCCTAATCTGCCAGCTTGAGGTTCGATTCTAGGCGCTTAGAATGGCAGTTTAATTTTTTAGTTTTGTAAAACTTTCGCACCGAAGAGATTCCACAAAATAAAAATTTAGAACACCGCAATGAGTGCTCTAAATGAGTGTTGATTAGGTCAGTAAGGGGCTATAACTAAGCGGTGCTGGAGGGTAGATTGTGGCGATCGCACAACGCAATGCAGGGTCTAGGCTAATGCATTATGCTGGTGCAACAATGCATCCTATCAAGTAATTAGGATTCCCTACTGAATGCAATTGACCAGAGCTTTTTATACGGGCGATCGCTGCCCCATTCAGATCGAGTTCTGCTCTAGCTACAAAAATTTAGAGTATTAACATCACCAGTCAGTGGCGCAGACGATGTCAAACGTTATTAGCTGATTCAAAGCTTAAATAGTGGACCTGCACAGCGTATGCACTGCACAAATATTGCAATTATTGAATGGGTCAAGATAGTCGAGTGTGTGGGGTGCATCCCACTTTTGTAGCCCTCACCCTAAGTCCCTCTCCCAAACTTGGGAGAAGGGGCTAGGGGATGAGGGCCAAATTGCAAAACTGGGATTCACCCAGTGCTTTATACAAAAGCCTGAGCTAGTTTGCTGCTGCGCAGGGGTTAGCTTTGCTAGCGCAGGGGTTAGCTTTGCTAGCACAAGGGTCAGCACTGGCACACGGGTTTACGCTGGCGCAGGGATCAGCTGGCACTTCGGAGCTAGAAGGGGCAGTTGTATTGGGTGTGGGTGTGTTGCATGAAGTTATCAGGCCAACACTCAATACAGAGGCGATCGCATAGGTAGCTAAGTAGTTAACACGCATTGGATTTTTTCTCAAAAGAGGCAGTAAACGGCAGTCGGCATTGCTATTTAGTCAGATCTAACTGAGCTGTTCCTGATGCAGAAATAAAAATCTCCTGAGGTCAACCTGAATCAAAGCTCAGAGGATTCTCATAGAGGTCTTACTTAAAACTCATGCGGTCGGTGGGCTCGCCTTCTACAGTGAGAGTCGTTATTCGCAACCGTATACATAAGGGATTGACTGCCATGAATCGTCGTCTAAAACCTTCCGTCTTACTTGGATTTTTGCTAGGTATTATAGTGGCGGCCTGTGGTGCACCCAGCGCGACCAGCAATATCCCCGATTCAAGCGGCACTGAGCCAAGGGTGATTGTGCTAACTCAGACGGGTTGCCAGTTCTTAGAAACCGAAGAGCAAAATTATCAGTTCATGCCGACTAGTGCAGCAGACTGCAATCAAATCAACGGTGATACGCTGGCGGAGCGCGAACCAGAGTTCAAGCCGTTAGAGTTGTCGGCAGGAGATTACATCTTTCGAGTTACCAATCAAAATGTGCCCTATGAATTGGGCTTTTTCTTAAGAGGTAAGGGCGCAGGGGGCGCGACACTTCCTAGAGTCAGCGGGGGAGGGCTGGCCGAGGGTATCACGCAGGATTATTTGGTCTCCCTCCGCCCTGGTGAATATGTATTTAGCTGCCCTCTAAACCCAACGCCCGACTATCCACTGGTAGTGCAATAGAGTGAAACCTAAAGCGACGTCAGTTTGGCAGATTTATAGACCGTGCTGCCCATGTTGCAGGCATTACGGTTAGCGTTGTTATAGCCCTAGAGCACGAGGCTATAACAGTGTTATCAACGTTATTAAACTCACGTTAAACCGATTGTCTGTGAGTGGTGCCAAGTAAAATTGCTGTAGGGTGTTGGGAACTGAAGAAATGATAGATTTAGTGACGCCAACTGTGACCAATCATGACTATTTGGTAGGGAATGATGGGGCTTGCCAGGTATTATCAACCTCTAGTCAGCTTTCTGATGGCAATCCGAGTTCAACTGCTGAAATGAGCTTAGAGGCGAACTCGGAACAGCCCTATCGGCTCTACCGATTTTTGACCGATTTAGAAGATATTGTTCACAGGCATGCAGACGACCGAGCGCAACTGCAAGCGCTCTGCCCGCTGGTGCGGCGGCTGTTGGCTAGCTCTAGCTGGCTAGAGTTGTCGGCTCCTCAACCTGCGCCGGGGAAGGAGTGGGGCGTGTCGATTCTGTACGATGAGCCGTTTTTTCCTATTACGGTGCAGTTGGTGACCTGGCAACCTGGCGCGACGTCTCCTATCCACAATCATGGAGGCTGGGGCATTGTGGCGCTGATCAGTGGACAGGAGAAAAACCAGTTTTGGCGACGTTCACATAACGCCGTTGATCACAACTTAGATCACACATCACAGACTCCCGAGTATCCCCATCAAATTGAAGCGGTAGGCGATCGCCTACTGCTTCCGGGTGACATCATCACGTTTCTTCCCGATGCCATTCATTCTGTTGAGGCACTAGGCGATGCCCCTACCGTTAGCTTTAACGTGTATGGCCCAACCCAGTACGATCAGCGATTTCAGTACAATCCGCAGACCCAGGATGCCGTGCGGTTTTAAGGAAAGGGCGATCGCCCGTCTCTGCAACTCATCAATCTTGCAATTTATTCACGTTGCATTCACATAGGCTGAAAGGAAAGAGTGTATGAGCAACATGCCCATACGCTCTTTCTCTAGACCCGTTCTTTTTGTTAGGGACAGTTTAGAGCGTGTTAGAACGCGCAAACAATTCGTCGGCTCGCTGGCGGATCGCTTGCATGTTCACCACCATATTTTGTCGGAGGCGGCGCTCAATCATCCCCACAGGCATGGCAAGCGGGGGAACCACGAACAACACATAGTGAAGTTCGGTAACTTGGTCTTCTAAGGGTTGAAGCTGCCACATCCCCGAGAAAGATTTGAAATCGCCTTCTACCATAGTGAAGCCAATTTCATGGGGAAAGGTTTCCAACATATCCAATACCACACGGGCACAGAACTTAAGCCGAAATAGCGATTCAGCCCCAATTTGCTCGACTCGAGTGCCCCCTTCGGGATGAATCAAGCAGCGGCTCTGCACCAAGCTGGGGATGAAATCTGCTAGATGCTCATAATCCGTTAAGATTTGCCAAATTTGTGAGGCGGAGTAAGGCAGAGCAATGCAAGCGTGGATGCGCCGCTGGCGCCCCTGAAGCGCATGGCTTTCTACAGTGATACCGTCTGTAATGCTATCTGCGGGCGATCGCTCGTCTAGGTTGTTACTTTCGTCGTGCCGCACACCTTGATCGGCGCCGCTCACGTTGTAGTAAACGGCATCACCTGACGAATGAGAAGTTGCAAACTCAGAACTCATGGCACGGGTGCAGTGATTACAGGTTGTATCAGCAAAACTAGAACGAAATCAACCGAAAACTGCAAGATACAAGCAATTCTGGCTGTTTACTCCCGGGCTGTTGCTGCTCTTTTTATAGGATACCCGCTTCGGCATTGGCAATTGAACTTTGGGTAGGACTTCTCTAGAAACCTAGCGGTTGAAGCACCGGTGGCCATTTTATAGCCAAGCAGGTGAGCCAACCAAGCTAGGAATTCCCTAAGCGGAGGATTAAAGGCCTGTGGGCGTGTCGCCACTGCAAACATTCCTCAGAGCTGGCTAACGCCACCCTCTCAAACAGTGGCCTTACGTTAACCCTGTGCAGATTTTTTGCATACCTACCCTGACGTTAACCTGACCTGGGTATTATCAAGGCACTAGCAACGATTCGGTACACTATTGCCCAGCGTCTTGTCTCAGAGTGCTCCTGCTGCATTCTGTAGGGCGATCGCTCTTGCTTAATTTCTCCCCCTAAGCCCAACCACAACCCCACCCGTTTTATGGATCACCCCACAGTACTGGCTCTTGATTTTGACGGTGTGGTGTGTGACGGCTTGGCAGAATATTTTCAGACGGCGTGGCGGGCCTACCAGCACCTCTGGTCTGCGCCAGAGCAATCGCCGCCCGCAGGGTTAGAAGCGGCCTTTGGGCGGCTGCGGCCCGTCGTCGAAACGGGCTGGGAAATGCCGCTGGTGGTGCGATCGCTCCTCTTGGGCGTTTCTGAAGCGGACGCGCTGGCAAACTGGAGCCAGATGGTCCCCGGTCTGGTCGCGCAAGAAGGGCTGACTCCCCACGAGTTAACAGCAGCGGTGGATGGCCTGCGGGACGAGTGGATTCGGCAGGATGTGGAAAGCTGGCTGGCGCTGCATCGGCTCTACCCCGGCGTGGGCGATCGCCTGCAACAGTGGCTCGACAGCGATCTGCCGATCACCATCATCAGCACCAAAGAAGCTCGGTTTATCCGTCAGATTTTGCAGGGGCAGGGGGTCGTGTTTCCGGGCGATCGCATCATTGGCAAAGAAGTTCAACAGCCCAAAACCCAAACGCTGCGACAACTCCAACAAGCTGCTCCATCCAGAGCCCCTAGCGCATCCCCAAACATTCCAGAATCCCCAGAACCCGAGATCTGGTTTGTAGAAGACCGCCTCAAGACGCTGCAAAGCATTGCCCAGCAGCCCGACTTGGCGAATGTGCGGCTGTTTTTGGCAGATTGGGGCTACAACACCGAGGGCGATCGCCATGTTGCCCAGCAAAACCTGTCTCTTAGCCTCATCACTCTGTCGCAATTTACCCAGCCTTTTCCCCAGTGGATCGCAGTCCCCTAGAGCCTTACAGCCCGAACCGCCCTCCCCATTGTTCGGTAAATACCCCTTCATCAGGTCGCCTATTCTCCGCACTATAGAAGGGAGGCACATCCTGCCAAAGCTATGACCATCAAGGTGCGATCGCACCCATGCGTTATGGCCACAGCGGCAGTTGCTAGCACTTATGCAAATCTCCTAACTTCTTTAGGAACATCGGGATTCTGACCAGAATCTTGGGAACGCAATGCAGGGCAACCGCGCGGCGGTTGGCCGCTTCCCCACAGTGCGCCCAACCGCATAATCGACCACATCCAGAAGCACATAGAACCGGAGCACAAGAGCAATATGGCAAAAGTTGTAGGAATAGACCTAGGAACGACAAACTCCTGCGTGGCCGTGATGGAAGGGGGGAAACCCACTGTGATTGCCAACGCAGACGGGTATCGCACTACACCTTCAGTCGTTGCCGTTGACCCAAAAACGAAGGAGCGCCGCATTGGGCAAATCGCCAAGCGGCAATCAGTGATGAACCCGGAAAACACCTTCTACTCCGTCAAGCGCTTCATCGGTCGGCGGTTTGATGAAGTTACCCACGAAACGACTGAAGTACCCTATCAGGTGCTTAACATCAACGGCAATGTCAAGCTAGACTGCCCTGCCGAAGGCAAGCAATTTGCCCCCGAAGAAATCTCGGCGCAGGTGCTGCGGAAGCTAAAAGAAGATGCCAGCAAATATTTGGGCGAAGACGTAACCCAGGCCGTGATTACGGTTCCTGCTTACTTTAATGACTCCCAGCGCCAAGCTACAAAAGACGCAGGCAAGATTGCCGGGCTTGACGTGCTGCGAATTATCAACGAGCCCACTGCAGCCTCCCTTGCTTACGGACTCGACAAAAAGAGCAACGAAACCGTGCTCGTGTTTGACCTAGGCGGCGGTACCTTCGACGTGTCCATTCTAGAAGTGGGCGACGGCGTGTTTGAAGTGCTAGCTACTTCGGGCGACACCCACTTGGGTGGCGACGACTTCGATAAAAAGATTGTGGATTATCTGGCTGCCGAGTTCAAACGCAATGAAGGCATTGACTTGCGGAAAGACAAGCAAGCCTTACAGCGGTTGACCGAAGCATCTGAGAAGGCCAAGATCGAGCTTTCGAGCGTAACTCAGTCTGAGATTAACTTGCCGTTTATCACGGCAACGCAAGACGGGCCCAAGCATCTAGAAATGACGCTGACCCGTGCCAAGTTTGAGGAACTCTGCTCTGATCTAATCGATCGCAGCCGAGTGCCGGTTGAAAACGCCCTGCGCGATGCCAAGCTCAACAAAGAAGCCATTGACGAAGTGGTGATGGTGGGTGGCTCGACTCGCATTCCCGCCGTACAAGAGTTGGTAACCCGGATTTTGGGTAAAGCGCCCAACCAAACCGTAAACCCAGACGAAGTAGTGGCAGTGGGTGCGGCGATTCAGGCTGGGGTGCTAGCTGGGGAAGTAAAAGACATTCTGCTGCTGGACGTGACGCCGCTGTCGCTGGGGGTTGAGACCCTAGGTGGTGTGATGACTGCGATTATCCCCCGCAATACGACAGTTCCCACTAAGAAATCTGAGGTCTTCTCGACCGCAGCCGATGGGCAGACCAATGTGGAAATCCATGTGCTGCAAGGGGAGCGTCAGATGTCTGGCGACAATAAGAGTCTGGGAACCTTCCGGTTGGATGGGATTCCCCCGGCTCCTCGTGGGGTGCCTCAGATTGAAGTGACCTTTGACATTGACGCCAACGGTATTTTGAATGTGCGGGCACGTGACAAAGGCACGGGCAAAGAGCAGTCCATTAGCATCACAGGCGCTTCTACTCTGCCGAAGGATGAAGTGGAACGGATGGTGAATGAGGCTGAGAGCAATGCCGAGGCCGACCGTGAGCGTCGTGAGCGGATTGATATCAAGAATCAGGCTGACTCTCTCGCCTATCAGGCAGAAAAGCAAGTGGCTGACCTGGGTGATAAAGTGCCTGCTGATGAAAAGACGAAGGTGGACGGACTCGTGGCTGATCTTAGAGAAGCCGTGGCTCAAGAAGACAGCGATCGCATGAAGACGCTCACCACTGAGCTTCAGCAAGCGCTGTATAGCATCAGCAGCAATCTCTATCAGGCGGCAGGGGGCGATGAAGGCATGGGTGGGCCTGGCGGGCCTGGGGGGCCTGGTGGCCCCGATGCTGGCACAGGTGACGCTGGCTCATCTGATTCCTCTGATGGCGGTGAAGATGTGATTGACGCTGAGTTCTCAGAAACCAAGTAGATGACCTTGGCTAGGAAGTGCGATCGCCCCGGTGGCTGTCGGACTTAGAAGAACCCACTAGAAAGCGCCCTCGGCATATTGTGCCGAGGGCGCTTTCTAATGTGACAGCCGCAGGGACGACGTTAGTGCCGGTAATGGGTGTGCTGTCGAACCCGACCGAAGCCTCGGTAAGCGGCATAGCTACGCCGGTTTGGGTACTGTTCGGTAAAGTCGCATCTGGCTGCCGTTGGTTACTAGGCCATGGATCCAATCGCTTTGGGGGCAGAACTGGCTGTTCCCCCATGCTGCATCTCTCGCCAGCCAGGCTATAACCATAGCCATAGGGTGCCGTATCGCAGGAGCCGCCACATGAGCCACACCAATCCGCCTAGTTCTCCGGCGCCAGCCGAATCCAGCGCTAGTTCTGGGGCATTTCTCCAGACATTTCCTGACATTCAAACTCACTGGGCGCGGCCCTTTATCGAAGGGCTCGCTCAGCGAGGTGTGGTGCGAGGTTTTGACGATGGCACCTTTCGTCCCGAGGCACCAACCAGTCGGGCAGAGTTTGCGGCCCTGTTGCGAGCGGCATTTCCCAAATTGGGGGTGCGGCCCTATGTGCCCTTTGGGGATATTGCGCCGGGATATTGGGCAGCGGGGGCGGTGCAGTGGGCTTACGAAACGGCCTTTCTGTCGGGCTATCCTGGGAATTTGTTTCGTCCGCTAGAGTCGATCCCCCGGGTGCAGGCGCTGGTGTCATTGGCCAGTGGGCTAGGGCTCACGACTGCGGAAGCCATTCCACTGTCAGAGCTGTATCACGATAGTCGAGAGATTGCCACTTGGGCGATGGGGGCGATCGCCGCTTGCACTGACGCCCGCATCATCGTCAACCATCCTGATCGCACCCGCCTGCGCCCAAACCAGCCCGCCACCCGTGCCGAGATTGCTGCCTTCATCTACCAATGCCTCGTCCACCAAGGCAATGCTCCCGCTCTAGATGCGCCGGGCATTGTCTCTTGGGTACGGCTGATAGAGGTGAGTCATCGCCGCGAATTTCGGGGTGCGTGGATCGCCACAGTATGGAATATTGATTTTCCGTCGCAGCGGACGCTGACGGTGGCGCAGCAGCAGAGCGAGCTGGGTGCACTCTTAGACAAGCTGCAAGCCATGAAGTTCAATGCCGTATTTTTGCAGGTGCGACCTGAAGGCGACGCGCTCTATGCCTCGTCGTTGGAACCTTGGAGCTTTTGGTTGACGGGCACTCAGGGCAGAGCCCCCAATCCCAGCTATGACGTGCTGGAGTGGGCGATCGCCCAATGCCGACTCCGCAATCTAGAACTGCATGTCTGGTTTAACCCCTACCGCGCGCGCACCAGCGCCCAAACAGTGCATGTGTTGCCCCACGTCGCTATTACCGACCCGTCGGTGGTCTATCCCTGGGGCAATCAGATGTGGATGGATCCAGGCTCTGCCACCGTGCAAGAGCGCACCTACCGCGTGATTTTGGATGTTGTGCGTCGCTATGACCTCGATGGGGTTCATCTGGATGACTATTTCTATCCGTATCCTATTGCAGGACAAGAGTTTCCCGATTCCGCTACCTACCAGGCGTATCAACGCCAAGGTGGCACGCTCGCTCGCGCCGACTGGCGACGCGACAATGTAAATCGGCTCGTGCAACGGCTGGCGGAGGGTATTCGCAACGCCAAGCCCTGGGTCAAATTTGGCATTAGCCCCTTTGGCATTTATCGACCAGGGCAGCCCCCCCAAATTCAGGGATTAGACGCGTATGACCAGCTCTATGCCGACGCGCTGAAGTGGCTGCAAGCAGGCTGGGTTGATTATCTCGCCCCCCAGCTTTACTGGCGGATTGATTCCCCAGGACAGAGCTACACTGCCCTGTTGGACTGGTGGCTGGCGCAAAACTCGCGCCATCGTCACATCTACCCTGGTAACAACCTGGCGTTGCTCAAGGAGGGCACGACCGACACCACCGAACTAGAGCGGCAGGTCAATGAGACGCGCGATCGCTCCTCTCGTCTGGCCTTGGGCAATATCTTCTACAGCATGAAGTCGCTAGCCAACAACCGGGCGGGGTTTAGCGATCGCCTCTCGACCCAGCTCTACGCCCAGCCATCTTTGCCTCCCACCATGCCCTGGCTCAGCACTGCCTCTGTACCCCCTGTCACCAGCCTGCGCGGCGGGCGGCGTCTCATGTGGACGGCACCTACCTCAAGGCCCCATGCCTATAGCCTCTATCGTGTGGTCAACGACCAGTGGCAGCTGCAGCAGTTGCTCCCCGCCACCGCCACCAGTCTGGAGGTGACCGCTGGCACCTACGCACTGTGTGCCGTCAATCGCCTCGCTCAGGAAAGTCGAGGGGCGATCGCTTACGTGCGGTAAGGGCGATCGCTCAAACAAAGTAACCCCCACCGTGTATGAGATGGCGTTGGCGTTTTTCTACCAGCACCATTTAGATCAGGCTCTGCCCCTAACCGATGGAATTCTCACAACCTCTCTGAACTTGCTGTTATAAAACTTTATGTTCTGTAGCCCCTACCACTACGGCGATCGCACCCACTGGCTACATTAACCATCAGAGATCTGTGTCATGGGGTTGAACCAGTGGCTCTCTTCTCTATTGCTGAGTTTGATTTGCCTAGAAGGCTATTGAGGAGGGATCCATATGCGTCGTCGTTCGTTTTTGGCCTGTTCTGTAGGTGCCGGTGTAGCTGCGGCCAGTGCTAGCGCGTTGAAGGCTCCCTTTGCGGCAGCGATGACAGGTTCTGACAGCCTTGTGATGCAATTGGACTGGAAATTTAATGTCCAGTTTGCCGGGTTGCTCATGGCAGACTACCTGGGGCTCTATGCCGAAAAGGGCTTAGACGTCACGATCAACCCCTGGGATTCGGGCATTGTCGTGCCCGAGGCCGTCCAGAATTCAGAGATGATGATTGGCTGTGCGGAGCAGAACTTAATTTTAGAGGCCCAGGCAGACGGAGCTAGCCTAAAGGCGATCGCCACCATGTTTCAGTCATCGCCCTACGCGCTCATGACCCTGCCCGACAGCGGGTTGACCACTCTGCAAGACCTAATCGGCAAGTCTGTTGGGGTGCATGTGGATGGGCTTAAGGTAATGGAGTTGGTAAAAGGGGTAAACGGTATTGCCCCAGATGCAATTGAAGTCCTTGAAATTCCCTACGAAGCCAAGATCGATCGATTGATTAGCGGAGAACTAGCAGCGCTCCAGTGCTATGCCGTGGATGAGCCGATCGCCTTTGCCAATCAGGTTGGGCAAGAGCCTATCCTATTGCCAATGGATGCCTACGGCTATGAAGCCTATGCTCAAACCTTTTTTACCACCGATGCCATGTTGGCCAATCAAGGCGATCTGGTAGAAGCCTTTTTAACAGCGAGTTTTGCGGGCTGGAATACGGCTCTATCAGATATTTCAGGGACTGCCGCTATCGTGGCAGAAACCTATGCAGAACCAGACAGCAAATACACCGATGTGGCTTACCAAACGCGATCGCTCGAATTAGTTTCAGAGTACGTAATGCGCGGCATCAGCCCAGCGCAACTGGGCACAATTGAGGGCGATCGCTGGATGCTCGCCTCTAACCGCATGGCGGAATACGGCATCATCAGCGCCGCTCCATCTCTCGAAGCATCCCTCGATCTGTCGCGTTGGCCTGGCATGAGTGCCTAAAGGATTCAGGGGCTTAGATTAGCTGTTTTTAACCCTAGTCTCCAATACCAGAGAGTAGGAAGGTGCAAAGAAACAAAAGCATTGCTGATTCGGGATATGAAGCAAGGGCTAGACATGTTGGGGGTTCATTTAGAATTCCGCAAATTCATACTGCTATTCAGCAACGCCGTCGCTTAATCAAATATATGAGCAGTATGGAAAGAAGTATGGAGCCGTGATCGCCTTCGCGTGCAGTAGTCACATCCTCTTCAAGCCAAGCGATGTTAAAGCCGCAGAGGAATATTCCAAGCATTATGGTGAAAAAGAAGTTAGCTCCCAGTCAGCAATCAGAGGAGTGGAGCATTCCCCCAACATACTGGATACCCTGCCTCGCCCAGGGTTAAGTAGAGTGCAATACAATCGTTATAGAGTTGGCTTTCAATCACACTTTGCACCCTAAAAGTTCAAGGAGTGCATCCCAGTTTTGCAAGTTTGCCCTTATCCCCTAGCCCCTTCTCCCAAAAAGGGAGAAAGGGAGCCGGATTCAAAGTCCCTCTCCCGTTCTTGGAGAGGGATTTAGGGTGAGGGCTGCAAAAGTGGGATGCACCCAAGTTCAAGCAGCGATCGCCTCTATCTGAGAATTGCAATGAATCATCTTCAGATCGCGATAATTTGGACTTTCCGTTTGGGTAATCACGGTTCGCCAACTTGTCAAAGAACCCGTCAATAGGCAATTCCAGAGCAGCGGATATTCCGGCTCAATAATGATTTTGCTGTCTCGTGAGTCGATGTGTTTTATCAATTGAAAGCTGTTACTAGAATAAAAGGTGTAAAGATCTGGAATCGCAAGGGGACATTTTGTAGACTTACTTGTCAATAGGCAATGCTCCCCCACACTTAGCCCCCTCTTATGACTGTCCCAGTGACGGAGGAACGTGAGTTTCCTGACTCTAATTCTAAAGTTAGCCACGTAACAGACTCAGAACAGGATTTTTCCTGGATACAGGGGAAAGAATGTGGAGATACTGTTGTGTTAAATTACTCTGGAAAGCATTTAAGTGATATTGAAATCAAAGTACTCCAAGGTGCGTGGCAAGGAGAAACCTATGATGAGATGGCAAAATCTTATGGCTACAGTGCAGAGTATTTGAATAAAGATATTGGTAACAAGTTATGGAAAAAGTTATCAGATGCCCTGCAAGAACACATTACTAAAAAAAACTTTAAGGAAGCCCTGAGGAGAGCCTGGAAACAACAAGATTGGGCAATTAAATCCTCCACATCAGCATCAACTTTATGGAAGATTCTTCCCTTTCCTGAAGGATTAGTTGCGTTGGATTCCCCCTTCTACTTAGAGCGACCCGGTGTTGAAACATACTGTTATCAAGAGGTGATTCAGCCAGGTGCATTGATTCGGATCAAAGCACCAAAATTGATGGGCAAAACGTCCTTGATTGCTCGGCTTCTCGACCATGCCGCAAAACAAGGCAGTCAAACGGCTTATCTGGATTTGGGTAGCGTTGATCGCTCTATTTTGACTGATTTAGACAAATTTTTGCGTTGGCTGTGTTTGATGGTTGGGCGACAACTCAAGTTAGAGAATCAGCTGCACGAGTTTTGGAATATCGATATTTTGGGCAGTAATGATAATTGCACGGCTTATTTTGAGGAGTATTTACTTGCAGAAATCGGTGACCCTCTGGTTCTGGGTCTGGATGAGGTCGATCGCCTCTTTTCTGAAGCCGGGGTCGTTGAAGACTTTTTGGGCTTGTTGCGAAGTTGGCACGAAAAAGGCAAGACTTCAAAAATTTGGCAGCAGTTCCGACTGGTAATTGCCCATTCCACTGAGGTCTACATTCCGCTGGACATTAACCAATCTCCGTTTAATGCTGGGATTCCGATAGAGTTGAGCGAGTTCGACCCCCATCAAGTTCAGGAGTTAGCTCACCGACATCATCTAGATTGGCAGGAGCAACAATGCTATCAATTAATGCAGATGGTGGGAGGACACCCCTATCTAGTCCGATTGGCAATGTATGCCCTGAGTAGAGGTAACGCAACTTTGGTACAACTACTGCAAGAAGCTTCTACAGAAGCAGGCATCTTTAGCCATCATTTACGACGTTATTTGGAAACATTGCAACAAACGCCGGAATTGGCTCAGATGTTCAAACAGGTAGTGCTATCACCAGATCCTGTGGAGTTACCTTCGATGCAAAGCTATCAGTTGTACAGTATGGGACTGGTGAAGCGGCTAGACAATCATGTTATGCCCCGTTGCAACCTATACCGCGAGTATTTTTGCAGAGTATTGGGATAACGTTAAGTGCGATCGCCCGGAATTTGAGCGATCGCACCTATTCAAACCCGAACCTTTACGGTTCTTTAGTTATTCTTGACAATAGTGCCAAGGGTGTCGGTTAGCTCTCCAGGATTGCCGCTATTCTGATTGGAGAGGACGGTAATCACAGTCTTGTCATTGAAATAAAGCCGCCAGAAAGACCTTGCGCCATTCTGGGCACCCGAGTGAGAGAAGGTGCTGCCCGTCCACAGAGTATTTCGAGATTGAGCTGAGATGACCGAGCCATCAAAGACCTTCATCCCAAGATGAGTCATATCCATTGCAGATGCCTCTAGTCCACCTCCGGGATATTTCCAACTGAGGTTGTCGCGACTGGACGGCACACTCGAACCGTTTGAGAGCCTATAGATATTGGCACGCTCCGAATTCGACTGATTGAGGAATTCCGGTCGCAGTGTTGACAAATCCAACCGTTGAGTCAGTTCACGATTGAGCAAGGTCGAGAACGACGCATTTCCTGCGCCTTCCAGGGCAGCCCCAAGCACCGTATAGGCATGGGTGCTGTAGCAGCCTTGTGTATCAGGTTCAAATAGCAGCGAATCTTGACGAAATAGGACTGTTGCCGCCATTGCCGTAGGGTATTGGGTGGTGCTGGAATCTTGCCAGTTGGAGGTGTTGGACACCGTTAAGTTGCAATCTTTCTGATAATCTGTTGTTTTGTAATGGCGAATGCCAGAGCGATGCCTTAGCAAGTGCTCAACAGTGTGGCTATGAAATCTAGGGAGTGCTGGAACATGTTCACGGGTTGAATCATTCAGAGAAAGCTGACCCAGATCAACCAACCGCATCGTCAAGAGAGCTGTAACCGGCTTACTGACAGATGCCAATCGATAGACCGTACCAGCGTGGGCAACCTCCTGATTGGCAATATCAGCATAACCAAAACCACGCGAGTACAGGATCTTGCCGTCGCGGGCAATCACGACGCTAATTCCGGGTACTTTGTTGGCATTCTGGTAGGCTGCGATCGCCTGATCCACCGCTTTTTTACCAGACCAACTCAGGCGATCGCCGTTCTGCCGCCAGACTCCTGCATAGCGGGTGCCCTCAGCCGTGGGGTAAGCTTCAAAGTCAACTAGTCGATATCCTTCGTCTTTGTAGGTTTTCCACCAGTTGCCAAATCCATTTGCCGTCATATCGCGACGAGCTGCCCAGCCCCGACCGTTCGTATTCTTGACCCAAATAGCGGCATATCGCTGCTGCCCGTTTTGCTGGTAGGACTCCAGATCCAGCACCCGATAGCCTTGATCCCTAAACGAGTCAAACTTCTCTCCGTACTGGGCTGCGGTCATATCCCGATGTTCTGCCCAGGGGAGGGACTGTCCATCCTTAACCCAGACCGCAGCATACAGAGTATTTCGTCCGCTGGGGTACGCTTCTACATCCACCATGCGGTAGCCCTGCTCTTTGTAGGTGTTGAAGCGATCGCCAAATTCAGCGCTATCAACGTTTCGATAGGATACCCAGCCAAAATTCTCTTTGTTCTCTACCCAGACACCGGCATAGCGGCGCTGACCGTTAAGCATGTAGGCTTCCTGGTCGATCAGGCGATAGCCTTTATTTTTGTAATCTTCCCATTCCTGGGAAAACTGTTCGTGAGTCAGATCCCGCAAACTTGCCCAGCCACGGTTATCTGTGTTGAATTGGAAGATGGCTGCATAGCGAGGCTGCCCATTGACTTCATCTACTTCAATATCAATGACGCGATAGCCCTCTTCTTTCTTCTGGTTGAAATAGTTATGAAATTGTTGACTGGTATAGCCGCGAATGGATGCCCAGGCAACATCATTGGGGTCATCAAGCGTATTAGCAGAGGCAGGTGCATTTGAGGCGAGTAATGTGAGTCCAAGTGCCGCAAGAGTGGCGATCGCAGTTCGTTTCATAATGTTGCTCCTTACAGGTTTAGACATTTGGAAGTTGATGAGGGCAGGACCTCATCTAGTATTTTTTGAGGGTTGGTGTGCCCTGCTTTGGGCAGCACACCAACCGTTTTAACCGTCAATTTTCAATTGACAGACCAATAGAGGCACGATAGCCGATCACTAGAGGACTTTAATAATGCAGCCCTTCCAGTTCAATTGATTCGACATATTGACAGCATTGGTAAACACTTGAGTGTCGTTGCCATAGACCGTTTTCTTGCCTTGATTACAAGACAGTTCTGCTTTGTTCAAACCTGTTTTATAGGAACCTCTCCAGGCTCTATCAACACTTTGACCAAGTCCGAGCACTTTGAAGAAGGCAATGTAACAGGCTTCTTGCTGGCTTGATACAGTCCATGTATGCCAACTGCCTCCACTATTTGAAGCAACTGAGCAGTAGGGTTTTTGGGCTGCGGCGGTGGCTGGATAGGGAGTCAATTGCAAAAGGGCAGCAAGAACAGCAAATCCAACAAATGATGACTTTTTCATGAGTTTTCTCCTGGTTAAACAATGAACACCTATTGAGTTGCTGATTGAGAGACAACATCAAACTGGTGTGTTATTCATCATTGTCTTCAGCAAAAACTCAACCTGCCAGGGGAATAAAATCAGGAGGACTTATCGGTTGATGCCTGATTTTTTCCTATTGCCACTGCGATGAGATTTGAGAACAATAGGAGGTGTCCAAAGGCGAAAAGACATTAAGCCTTTTAACCCTAGGATTTAATCTACAACTTGATCTCAAAATCAGGAGAAATATAATGGCACGTTCAGATTTTGCATGGGTCAATTTTGACTTCCAATTCAATGCCAAAAACCCTTCAGCAACTCGCACTTTTAATGTTGAAGGCAATCCTTTAGGCAGTGGTAATGGCTGTCTCTTGATTCAAGCTTTTGATGTAGAGCGAGGCAACCACAGAATTTTGATTAATGGTCAAGATTTGCCCAGCTTTGATATTCCGCCACAATCAGGCAATAATCTCTGGACAACCTGGATGGATCGTGTGCCTCAAAATCTGTTGAATTCGGGAGAAAATCGCATCACGATCCGGCGAGTCGATCCGGATGATTTCACTGTTGCAAATGTTCTCATTCAGTGGCGAGAGCAGGGCTAACTTAGAACAAACGGGGTTTCTCACCCTTTGTTCAATCTAAAAGCCTTGTTTTTCCATGCGGAAACCCGGTTTCTCAAAGAATCTTGGAAGGTTAAAGTTTCCTATCAACAATTCCGAGGTTTGCGTAAGTCCCTACGGATCATTCGTATCTAATTTTTGGAGATATCAATTATGAAGACAGTACCGATGAAACTTAAGCGTGTTACTGAATTGATCCTCAGCGTGTTGCTTTTGGGCACCATCCTGAATGCTTGTGTCAGGCAGCCTCCCCCAGCGATCGCGGCTCCAACTCAAATCAACGCTGCACAGAATCGTTATCGCACAGCTGCTCAGTATTCTGAAGATAACAATGGGGCAGCGATGGTCGTTGTGGAATCAGGACAGGTGGTATTTGAGTCCTACCATTATGGAGTGAATCCCGAACAGGGACGCTTCCTCGCGAGTGGCACCAAATCCTTTTCCTGTGCGATCGCCCTCCTAGGTGTGCAGGATGGCCTGCTAACCCTGGATGAACCTGTGGCCAATACAATCATTGGGTGGAGGCTCCATCCGCAAAAATCGCAAATCACCATCCGTCAACTGCTTAACCTCACCAGTGGCATTCAGCCGGGAGAGAGCGGAGATATTCCTACTTATGCTGAGGCAATCAGGGCACCGTTAACTGCGAGACCGGGAGAACGCTTTCAGTACGGGCCAATTCCCTTTCAGATTTTTGGAGAGGTGATGCGTCGCAAACTGGAAGCACAGGAAATGTCAGGCTCACCTCTGACGTACCTGAATTCACGGGTTTTGCAACCGATTGGGTTGAGGGTCGATCATTGGACCCACCAGAATGGGCAACCTAATCTCCCTTCTGGTGCCGTAATCAGTGCCAGAGAGTGGGCAAAATACGGGGTGTTGCTCCTCAATCGAGGAGAGTGGCAAGGGCAACAATTGCTGGATTCCAGGCTGCTAGACCAGTGTTTTCAAGGTAGTCCGAGAAACCCGGCTTATGGGCTAACGTTCTGGTTAAACAGGCCTGGTTTGTCCCATAACGGGCTGCCCACAAATCCGATTCACGCTGCTTCTGACTCCATAGTGATGGCAATCGGGGCAGGGAATCAAGTCATGTTCGTGCTGCCAGAGCAAAATTTGGTAGTGGTGCGACTGGGCCGATTAAACGATGAAACATCGCCTGAAACCGAAACGGAAGGATTTGATCGGGAGGAATTTCTGAACCTGATACTCGCTGGAGCGAATTAGATGATGGACTCTGTATCTCGTTCTTCTTATCACGTGGGTGGCAGTTTACCTATCCACGCGACCAGTTACGTCACACGGAAGGCGGATACAGAGTTCTTTGAGGCATTAAAAGCTGGAGAATTTTGCTATGTGTTGAACTCGCGGCAAATGGGAAAGTCGAGTCTGCGAGTCCGGACGATGCAACGCTTACAAGCCGATAAGGTGACCTGTGCTTTTGTAGATTTAACCGGCATTGGCAAACAAGGTGTTACCCCAGAAAAATGGTACTCCGGGTTAGTCAGTGCATTGGTCAGTAGTTGTCAGTTATCCACTAAGGTTAACTGGCGACAATGGTGGCGATCGCAACAAGAATATTCTTCCCCGGTTCAATGTCTGCACCTGTTTATTGATGAGATTCTTCTCACCGAAATTTCCAGCAAGATTGTCATTTTTATTGATGAAATTGATCGAGTGCTGAGTCAGGATTTCTCTCTCGATGATTTCTTTGCTTTAATCCGTTTTTTCTATAATTGCCGCGTTGATAACCCGGCGTATCATCGCCTTACATTTGCCCTCCTGGGCGTGGCAACTCCCTCCGACTTAATTACCGATAAAACCCAGACCCCATTCAACATTGGTCGAGCGATCGCACTGCAAGGCTTTCAACCCCATGAAGTCCAACCTTTAGTGACCGGATTGCAAGGAATTGTCAGTGATCCGCAAGCAGCGATCGCCACCATCTTGAACTGGACGGGTGGGCAACCCTTTCTAACCCAAAAGCTATGTCAGTTAGTCGTGCAGAGGATGGGGAATGGAGAATGGGGAGTGCGGAATGGGGAACAGCCGACTCCCGCTTCCCTACTCCCGACTCCCCAATGGATTGATCACCTCATCCATACTCACATCATCCACAACTGGGAAGCCCAGGATGAACCACAACATTTGAAGACGATTCGCGATCGCTTGCTTAGAAATCCCCAAAAAGTGGGACAGTTATTGGGTTTATATCAGCAGATTTTGCAGCAGGGGACTGTTAAGGCTGATAGCAGTCCTGAACAAACTGAGTTACGCCTGTCGGGGTTAGTGGTTCAGCACCAAGGAATGCTCAAGGTTTACAACTGCATTTATCAGCAGGTGTTCGACTTAGCTTGGGTTGAAAAACAACTCTCAAAGTTGCGACCTTATTCTGAAGCCTTCAATGCCTGGGTTGCCTCTAATCGGCAGGATGAGTCTCGTCTGTTACGAGGAGAAGCGTTGCAGGACGCCCTCACCTGGGCAAAGCATCAGCACTTGAGCGATCTGGACTATCGCTTTCTGGCAACCAGCCAAGATCTGGAAAAGCGAGTTGTGCAACATAGGTTGGCTGTTAAAGAAGAAGAAAGTCAGATCTTAGCGACAGCGAATGAAACCTTAAACCTGGCAGAGCAGAAAGCCCGGGATGAATTAGAAAAAGCAAAACGAGCCGCCAAAAAAATTATTGGAATGGGTTCCATCATTTTAACCACCTCTTTGGCAGTTGCTGCGATCGTCAGTTGGCAAGTGCGGCAAGCCCAGCGAGAACTAGCCGAAACAAATGCTGTATTATCAAGTGTTTATTCCCAGATTGCCTTAAATTCCAGCCCTTTTGAGGCACTGTTGCAGGCCCTCAAGGCAGGACATCAATTGCAAACTCTACAACAGGAGCATCCTGCAAAACCCGTCGTTTATACTCAGGTCGTTTCGACCCTCCAAGAAGCCATTTACAACATTCGAGAATACAACCTCTTTAGAGGGCACAACGACAGAGTGTTGAGTGTTCGTTTTAGCCCAAATGGCAACCTGCTCGCCTCTGCCAGTGCGGATAAAACGATTAAGCTATGGGATGCCAACGGCACCTTATTGAAAACCCTTAAAGGACACCGCAACGCAGTCTGGAGTGTCAACTTTAGTCCCGATGGCAAGCTCCTTGCTTCTACTGGGAACGACGGAACCATTAAGGTATGGAATGCAGAAACGGGCACGTTGATCAAGACCTTACAAGGTCATAATCCAATGCTTGCCAGTGTAAGTTTCAGTCCCAATAGTAAAGTCCTGTCGGTGACAAGTTGGAATGGCACCATAGCGTTATTTGACCTTGAGCAGGGCAAATTGTTGAGAATAATCCAGGCGCATCAAGATATTGCTGGCGACAGTAGTTTTAGCCCAGATGGGAAACTTCTGGCTTCTGCCAGTTTTGACAAAACCATAAAGCTATGGAGAATTGAAGATGGCAAAGCAGTCCAAACTCTGACGGGGCATCGCGATCGCCTCACCCGCCTTAGTTTTAGTCCTGATGGCAAGACTCTGGTTTCTGCCAGTTTTGATAAAACCGCAAAGCTGTGGAATGTAGAGACTGGTGAGGTTCTCAAAACTTTTGAAGGTCACAGTGCTCCGGTACGCAGCGTCAGTTTCAATTCTACGGGCAGGATACTGGCTTCTGCGAGTGAAGATGGCACGATCAAACTTTGGGATCTCTTGGCAGAGGAAGATATTGAACCCCAAACCCTAAAAGGGCACACGGGGCATGTCTCGGATGTTGCTTTTAGTCCCGATGGGAAACTTCTGGCTTCTGCTGGTGCCGACCACACCGTAAGACTGTGGAACCTGGCAGGAATTGAACCCCGCGTTGTTGAAGGGCATCAAGGACGGATCTGGAGTACAAAATTTAGTCCCAGCGGTAAACTCCTAGCCTCTTCTAGCGCAGATGGCGCAGTGAAGCTGTGGCGAGTTGAGGATGAATCTTCAACTCCTCCATTAACGTTACTGAGAACGCTCATGGGACATCAGGGCAATGTGTGGAATGTTAACTTTAGTTCAGATAGTCAGACGATCGCCTCCGTGGGTGAAGAAGGCAGCATCAAATTGTGGGATGCAAACACGGGTAAACTTTTGACCACTCTAACAGGACAGCATGACCGACTTGCCCGTGTCAGCTTTAGTCCCGATAATAAACTGCTGGCTTCCGCAGATGCGAATGGCACGGTTAATCTCTGGAATGTCAAACAGAAATCTCTCCTCCGAACGCATCCCGGTCGTGACATAACTCTCTCAAGCCGACGATTTACCACTGTACGGTTTAGTCCGAATGGTCAGATCCTCGTTTCTGTGAATGATGAGGGAACCATAAAATTGTGGAGCGTTGCAGATGGTTCACTGTTAAAAAAACTCACAGGACACAGCGATCGCATCACCAGTGTAGATTTTAGTTCAGATGGTCAGATGCTTGCGTCTGGAAGTACGGATCACACCATTAAATTGTGGCACCTAGATCAGGGTACAGAATTGCAGACGTTCAAAGGTCATCGTAACAGGGTTAGCGATATCAGTTTCAGCCCAGATAATCAGTTACTCGCTTCTGCCAGTCTCGATGGCACAGTAAAACTTTGGGATGTTAAGACCGGTGTGGAATTACAAACGCTAAAAGGTCATCAACATTGGGTGACGAGTATCAGCTTTAGTCCAGATGGCAAAACCCTGGCTTCTGCTGGCTCTGATAGCACCATAAAACTCTGGAATTTAGAGCTCGAGTTAGAGGGTTTTATGCAGCTAAGTTGCAACTGGCTCGAAAGTTACCTTGCTAATCATTCTGAAGAGCAGGAAATCCGAAAGATATGTCAAACTTCAAATCGTACAACTGATCTCCCTCTCTGAGGATCGACGGATGTGAAGCGATAGCTGATAGTTGCTCAAGAGTGATTTCTGTCTCAGCTCTTAACGGGTGACAACGTACCTAGAGAGCTTGCTGCATAAGGGATAGGGCATAGAAACCGCGCTGAAAAAAGAGCTGTCTATGGGGTTTTAGCGCTATCAATTGGAGCGTCCAGTCGGCCCATAATTCCATGGCATAGATCCATCGTTGGCCATAGAGCCCCAGACTAAAGTCACTCCGGCGGGGCGTTTCATCGGTGTGCTCTTGGATACGACCCGCATAGGGGTCTACCCCGAGGTGTTTCATCTGCTGCCCGTGTGTCGTGGCCCAACTGTAAGCCAACCTGGGTTCGGGATAAGGAAAGGGGTGGCTTTATAAGCTGAAGGGTGAAAAACCAAGTATCAGCAGGTCCCCCTATGGATAGTCTAGACGCTCTGTTTTGCCATATTGATGACTTCTGCCAGCAGTTTGAGCCTCAGTGGCGTCAGCGGCTACTGAGCGAGGGAACTCAGCGGCGGCAGCGGCAGCGAAGCCTGAGTCTGAGCGAGATTCTGACGATTCTGGTTAGCTTCCACCAGCAGCAGTATCGGAATTTGGCATTGCATAATTAAAAGATGAGTTAGGGTAATCTGCGATGCAGTGTCCAGAATGGTTTTAGGGAAATAAACTTAAGCCGGAATGGCTAACCACGACACGACGACGCCCAAAATACAGCCCGCGATCACCTGCACTGGGGTGTGGCCAAGCAATTCCTTTAATCGGTCTTCGCGAAATTCGGAATCGTGAAACATTTCATCCACGATCTGGTTGAGAACGCGGGCCTGTTTTCCGGCAGCTTGGCGCACCCCTGCCGCGTCATACATGACAATAACCGCAAAGATAGAGGCGATCGCAAATTCCGGCGTCTCCCATCCCATCGTTTGCCCAATGCCTGTAGCTAGGGCCGTCACCAAGGCCGAGTGAGCGCTGGGCATGCCACCCGTTTCAACCAACGTGCGAAAGCTAACTTTTCCGTGACGTAGAAGCTCAACCACCAGCTTAAGCACTTGGGCGATGATGCAGGCGGCGATCGCCACAATTAGAATCTGATTCTGAAATACAGTGGCGATGTCCTGCATGGTGAGACTCCCCAGTGACGGCAAACGGCAAGCAAACCTAATGGGTACGGGCAGTGATGTAGTCGGCGATCGCCATGAGTGGCAGCGCCGCTGTGCCAAATGGCTCTAGCTTAGCCTGTGCTGCTGCAATCAGTTGGTTAGCCTGGTGACGCGATTCTTCTAAGCCCCAAAAGCTAGGATAGGTTACCTTTTGGGCTTGCAGATCTTTGCCCGCCGTTTTACCCAGTTCCTCAGGTGTCGCGGTGATATCCAGCACATCATCCACAATTTGAAATGCCAGCCCAATATC
>JBGTOF010000475.1:0-5885 GCA_041742695.1 Elainellales cyanobacterium
GTTCACATCGGCAAGAACACCCGCAGCACGATCATTTCTAAAGGCATCTCTGCTGGGAAGTCCAAGAACAGCTATCGCGGTCTGGTGAAGGTGGGGCCCAAGGCAGAGGGTGCCCGCAACTATTCCCAATGTGACTCGATGCTGATTGGTGATACGGCGGGAGCTAACACCTTCCCCTATATTCAGGTGCAAAATAACACCGCCCAAGTGGAGCACGAAGCCTCAACCTCCAAGATTGGGGAAGACCAGCTCTTTTACTTTCAGCAGCGGGGCATTTCGATGGAAGACGCTATCTCGATGATGATTAGTGGCTTTTGCAAAGACGTGTTTAACCAACTGCCGATGGAATTTGCGGTAGAAGCCGATCGCCTGCTGGCGCTGAAGCTAGAAGGCAGCGTAGGGTAGCGAACGATTAATGAGGATTGCGACGTGATTCGTGAGAACAGTGATGTAATTTTATCGGTGCAGAACCTAGTCGCCGAGGTAGAAGGAGCCGAAATCCTCAAGGGCGTGAACTTAGAGGTGCGGGCGGGAGAAATTCACACGGTGATGGGGCTGAATGGCTCTGGAAAAAGCACATTTTCTAAAGTGCTAGCAGGGCACCCAGACTACACGGTGACGGGTGGCACGATTACCTATCGGGGGCAAGATCTGCTGGAGTTGGAGCCGGAAGATCGCGCGCGCGCGGGTATTTTTCTGGCGTTTCAGTATCCGTTAGAGATTCCCGGTGTCAGCAATCTAGATTTCTTGCGAGTGGCCTATAACGCTCGGCAAGCGCACCACGGTCAAGACGAGCTAGATGCCTTTGACTTTGACGAACTGGTGCGCGACAAACTGGACGTGGTCAAAATGGATGCGTCGTTTCTAGGCCGCAGCGTTAATGAAGGGTTCTCGGGTGGTGAGAAAAAGCGCAACGAGATTTTGCAGATGGCCCTGCTAGAGCCGACGTTGGCAATCTTAGACGAGACTGATTCGGGTCTGGATATTGACGCACTCAAGATTGTGGCAGAGGGAATTAACCAGTTAGCTACGCCGGATAACGCCATGCTGGTGATTACCCACTATCAGCGGTTGCTGAACTATATCGTGCCTGACTATGTGCACGTGATGGCGGATGGCCGCATCGTGCGGACGGGCGGCAAGGAGCTGGCGCTAGAGCTAGAAGAGCGCGGGTATGAGTGGCTGTCGGATGTGGCGGAGGTAACAGCAGGATGACAACTCCCGTAATCTCGACGGAAAGCGGTGCGGTGCTGAGTGTTGCGGCTCAGCGAGCGGCCGGGCTGCAGCGTGTGCTAGAGGTTGTGCGATCGCCCCGTTCTACCCTTCCCCAACTGGATGCATTACGACAGCACGCTGCTGAGCAGGTAATGCAGCAGCAGTTTCCCACCACCCGCGATGAAGAGTGGCGGTTTACGGACATAGCCCCGCTGCTGACGTTAGCCCTGCACGCTCCCCCCGAGCAGCCCATTCTGTCGCTCGATGCGATCGCTCCCTGGGTCTTGCCCGATGCGCCTGTTCGCTTGGTATTTGTCGATGGTGCCTATGCACCCTCGCTGTCTGCGGTTGCCAACCTGCCGGCTTCGGTGACGGTGGGTGCGCTTTCTGACCTGCCCCAACCCGACAACTGGGTGGCGCAGCTCGCGCAGCAGCCGGGTCGCGATGAGCTGTTCACTGCGCTGAACACCGCAGGAATGACGGATACTGCGATTGTTAGCGTTCCGAGAAACATTGCGGTTGCCACGCCCATTCATCTCCTCTTTATCGTCACCGGCCAGCAGACCTTAGCGACCACGCCGCGCTGCCTTGTGATTGCTGAATCAGGTAGTGCGGTAACAGTGGTGGAAGAATTTGTCTCCCTGAGTCGAGCGGCGCAGTTCACCAATAGTGTGACAGAAGTGTCTGTGGCCGAGAATGCCCAGGTGTCTCACATCCGCGTGCAGCAGGAGAACAATGCCACCATTCACATTGGCAAGACTGCCGTATCGCAAGGGCGAGATGCTCGCTATGTCGGTCATATGGTGAGCTTGGGTGGGGCGATCGCCCGCCATAATCTGCACATTCTCCAAACGGGAGAGCAAACCGACACCCAGCTCAACAGCCTCACTTACCTTGCGGGTCAGCAGTTGGGAGACTTGCACAGTGCGATCGCCCTCAACCATCCCCATGGACGCACCAATCAACTGCATAAAACCGTCGTGGGCGATCGCGCCCATGCCGTTTTTAATGGCAAAGTGTTTGTGCCCCAGCAGGCGCAGCAAACCGACGCAGCACAGTTAAACCGCAACCTGCTGCTGTCGCCAAAAGCGCGGGTAGACACCAAACCCCAGCTCGAAATTGTGGCCGACAATGTGAAATGCACCCACGGCGCAACAGTGGGACAGCTGCAAGCCAATGAAGTGTTTTATCTGCAAAGCCGGGGCATTGACGCTGCCAGCGCCCGCCGCCTGTTGGTCTATGCCTTTGCCTGTGAAGTGTTAGAGAAAATTCCAGTTGAATCCCTGCGGCAGCGCCTAGCTCAGGCAATTTCTCAAGCCGTCGCCTGACGCCCTGGTCTGCCTCCTGTGCCGCTTATCCCCTATCCTACGCAACTCTCATCATGACCCTCGCCACCGAACGCAGCCTCGCCACTCAGTACCGCGCCGACTTTCCTATCCTGCATCAGCAGGTGCATGGCAAGCCGCTGGTGTATTTTGATAACGCGGCCACCTCCCAAAAACCTGCGGCGGTGTTAGATGCGTTGATGCACTACTACCAGCACGACAACGCCAACGTGCATCGCGGTGTGCACACCCTTAGCGCTCGCGCCACAGATGCCTATGAAGGCGCCCGCGATAAAGTCGCAGCTTTTGTGAATGCGTCCACGCGGGAAG
The DNA here is from genome assembly GCA_041742695.1 of Elainellales cyanobacterium. Taxonomy (GTDB): domain Bacteria; phylum Cyanobacteriota; class Cyanobacteriia; order Elainellales; family Elainellaceae; genus Kaiparowitsia. Next base: position 2,871 of record JBGTOF010000475.1, read on the forward strand.
AAATTGTCTACACCCGCAACGCTAGCGAAGCCATTAACTTAGTGGCCTATGCCTGGGGCATGACGACGCTGAAACCAGGGGATGAAATCATCCTCTCGGTAATGGAGCATCACAGCAACCTGATTCCCTGGCAGCTGGTGGCGCAGCGCACCGGAGCCATCCTCAAGTTTGTCGAACTGACTGACACCCAAGAGTTTGACCTGAGCCACTACAAAACCCTGCTATCAGACAGAACCAAGCTAGTCTCGGTCGTGCATGTCTCGAATACGCTGGGCTGCATCAATCCGGTCGAAGAGATTGTGGCAGACGCCCATCGCTATGGCGCAAAGGTGCTGATTGATGCCTGTCAAAGTTTGCCGCACATGCCGGTGGATGTGCAGGCGATTGGCTGCGATTGGCTGGTGGGGTCAGGCCACAAAATGTGCGCGCCTACGGGAATTGGCTTTCTCTACGGCAAGCTAGATGGGCTGCGAGCCATGCCGCCGTTTTTGGGGGGTGGCGAGATGATTGCCGATGTGTTTCTCGACCATGCGACCTATGCTGATTTGCCTCACAAGTTTGAGGCAGGTACTCCGGCGATCGCCGAAGCCGTGGCGTTAGGAGCGGCAGTTGATTACCTTAGCGGCATTGGGATGAACGCCATTCATGCCTATGAGCAAGAGCTAACGCGGTATCTGTGGGCGCAGCTTCAGCAAATTCCTGAAGTGACGCTGTATGGGCCGACGCCCAATGCTGACGCCAGTAATCGCGCGTCGCTCGCTTCCTTCACCACTGGCGCCGTGCACCCTCACGATCTCTCCACTATTTTGGATCAAGCGGGAATTGCGATTCGCGCTGGACACCACTGCACTCAGCCCTTGCACCGGATTCTTCAAGCGCAATCTACGGCCCGCGCCAGTCTGTATTTCTACAACACGACCAGTGAAGTGGATGTGTTTATTGCATCCCTCAAAGAGGCGATCGCCTTCTTTAGTGACATCTTCGGCTAATAGTCTGGGCCATAGGGTATGATGCGTCGGTGATCAGCTGCGGTTAAAGTCCTTTATTTATAAGGACTCTAGTGAAACCTGAGGGATTCATTAGGACAATTGATTAGAAAAACAACACGCCCTCAAACTAGCGCGTTGAGCGCTACAGCGGTTGTTCTGGTAACGTGTCTAAACCGTTGGTCTGCGCTCTGAGGGTATGATCCCTCAACTTGGCCTCTCGATGTAGGCGATCGCGCCGAGCATCTAGCCATTGCTGCAGAATGATGGCCGCCGCTTTGCGGTCAATTAACGCTTTTTGGCGAGAGGGCGATCGCCCTTCGGCTAGCATCATCTGCTCGGCCTGCACAGAGGTCAACCGCTCATCCACATACTCTATCGGGATCTGCAGTGCTGCCTCCAACCGTCGGGCAAATCGCCGCACCTCCTTAGCCTGCCTCCCTTCTTCTCCCTGCATGGTGTAAGGAAGCCCAACCACCAGCACCTGGACTTGGCGCTCGTCAACCAGTTCGCGAAACTGAGCTACATCCTGCACAAAGGAGCGGCGCTCAATTGTGGTTAGCCCCGTGGCGATCAGCCCAGTGCCATCGCATCCGGCCACACCGATACGTTTGCGGCCCACATCCAGCCCCAGTGCAGAAACGAATCCTGAGCCGGCCAATACGTCCCCCTATGCCGATGCGTTGGGATCTTGAGAATGAGGCGGCAGTTGCAGGTCGTCTCGTAGACCATCAGGCAGCGGGCGAGGCATAGACGTTTCCGAATCATCCTGGAGTCGCCCCGACATGAGCCGTAGCGACTGCAACAGCGAAAACCGACTGGGAACGGCCTTGCGACTGGGCTGTAACCCTTGCAGCACCGGCAGCTGTAACGCTTCTAACGCACGTGACTCACGTACTTTGTGCCATACCGACCGAGACAGCAGCACCGTATGCTCCATCCGTTCGGCTCCCAGGGTTTGAAGATACTCTTCTCGCTCAGGCTGATAATCGGTAGAAGTCACCCGCAATGCCTGCGCCGGGTATGCCTGCGCCGACCGCGACATCTGGCAAATTAATTCGGGATACAGCCAGGTGTATTCAGGATGCACTGTCAGCTCAGCAGTGTGGGGCTGAGAGCCATCGCGGCATAGGTAGAGCTGAAAGTAACCAATGGCAGCTTTGCGCTGGGGTTCAAATACATAGCCCCGGACTGATTCCACCTTATCGAACCAGTGCCTCACCCCCCGCGTAAATGACGTCATCATGCCCGTTTTGAAGTCGGGAATGTGCCGATCAAACACTTGACGAACGGTCGCAGGCATCGAAAAGGTATCGAGCTGATGGATCAGCCCCGCATCGGCATTGCTGACCGGGAGCAAATTTGGCAAGTCTGGCTCTTCTGCCGCCAGCGCCTCCAAAATATCGGGAGCGATCGCCCAATAGGTTCTGTGACCCAGCGGCTGAAACCCGTTGTGCCGCGACAGGCTAATTAAGCGGCTGTCATCTTTATCAATTTCGATCAGCCACGTGCGGGCTTCCCAAATGCTTTGCAGACAATAGCGAATCAGCTGCGAGCCTACATCCGACGTAAAGCTAGGGGCAGGCAGCGTTGCGTCTAAACTACGCAGCAGCAGTCGGTCAATGCGCCACGTACTGCGAGTGTGATTAATGGGTGACACCTGAATCATGCCGCGCAGGCGATCGCCCTCTTCTGCCACATAGGTGCAAAACAGGTGTTGAAACGGGTTGGGGAACCAGCTCAAACTCTTCACTAGACCATACCAGCGCCGCACTTGCCGCCATTGCGGATCAGCCCCGTCGGACGGCTCATCCTCGGGCACTGCCAACTGATCAAACTTATCAAAGTCACGCAGTTGGTAAGGGCGAACAGTTAATTCTGGCGATTCAGGAGCCTTAGAAGCCATGGGTTTGTAAGCGTTTTTAGCATTCTAACCATTTCTTATAGCTTACATCTTAGCGAATTGAGCCAAATCTGATCCAGGTTGGCTAGAGAGTCCTGGCTCACGCGCTGGGGCGAATGAGAACCA
>JBGTOF010000495.1:0-2430 GCA_041742695.1 Elainellales cyanobacterium
CGCGATTGGTGCAAAATTCTGCCTGCACGCCGGGTTTATTGCCTCGGGCATCTAGGCGCACCCAGTGGTTTAGCCCTGGCAGATAGACCGCATTCAGACCGTGCAGGGTGAAGTGGTCGGGCTGGGCATCGTCAAACACCAGGCGCTGGTAGCACAAGCCGGTTGGAATGCCGCAACTGCGCAGCAGCGCTGCCAGCAGATGGGCCTTGGCAAAGCAGAAGCCGTGGCCCTGGTGCAGCACCTCGGAGGCGGTACAGGTGACGCGATCGCCGCCAATGTCGTAGGTGTGGGAAATGCGATCCCTCACCCACTGATAGATAATTCGTATCTGCTCTGGGGTTGAGGAAATGCCCACAATTAAGGCCCTGGCTAAGTCATGAATGCTAGGATGCTGACAATCGATCACGGTTGATGATGTTAGATAATCACTAAATTTGGCGTTTTTAGAACCTAGGCGCATAACTATTCTCGTAAGCCTTTAGGGGGTTATGGCGAGAGTGGGGTTTCACGGTCAACAGTTGCTTGAGGTAGCAACGATGGGAGTTCTTGCCCGAACCGAGCGGCTCGATAGGTTCGGGTGAGAAAGTCTAGGACATCGCGCTGCTGGGCCGTAAGGGAGGAGACCGTGGTCAGCATCCGGGCGACAAACTCACTACCCGCCTGAGACTCCGAGCCAAAGCTAACGTGTTTCCAAATCACGGCAGGACGCAGGGAGCGTTCGGCGGTGTTATTGGTGGGTTCAACCCCTGGCACCGAGGCAAATGTCCAAAGGGCCGGTTCCACCAACAGCAGTTGCTTACAGGTGCGCACGGTTTTGGCGAGTGGCGTCTTTTCTTTGGGGCCAATGGCGTAGCTCGCCCCCTCCTCGAGCCAAGCTTTGAGGGTAGAGCGAATGGGTTGGAGCAACTCAGCAAAGGCGGTCTGGGACAGGGTGCCATCACGCACCTGATACCACAGTTCAAATAGGGCTTTTTCCTGAGCTAGTAAGCCTTCGCCAATCGCTTGAGAGACGCCACTGCGTTCAGCGATGCGCGTGAAATCGCGTTTCAGATGGGCCCAACAGACCTGGCGTTGGCCGATATCAATCCAGCTATAGCCGCTGTAGCGGTCTGAGACGACAATGCCGTCAAAGGCTTCGCCAATCAGAGCTTGGGCTGCGGCTTGAGAGCGACTCAACAGGATCGTGAAGACACTCACCAACGGCGTAACCAGCACCCATAGCCAGCCCCGTTTCTTTGTGTCGTTCTGACCATCGCTGTTGCCTTGGCGAAAGCTGGTCTCATCACTGTGGACCACTGCCTCCCCTTGGACGTAGGCGTGGGCATCGGCCACGGGCTGCGCCAGTGCCTCACTGACCTCTCGACGCAGGCGGTTGATGCTCCCCGTCGAGATCTCAATACCAAACAGCGCCGCTAGACAGGTTTTGACCTGCTGATGGCTTTGCCGATAGGCACCACTGAGCAGCGCAACCACCGCACTCAGACGCTCGCCATAGCCCCCGGGATGGATCGCTGCGGGCAACACGCTTCGGGTCGTTTCTCCACAGTGCTCACAGGCTAAGGCATGGAGCCGGTGCTCAATGACGATGGGCACGATGGGCGGTAGCTCTACAATCTGATGCCGATAGGGCGTTGGGTCTTCCCCTGACAGCGGTTCCCCACAGTGACGGCACGCCTCTGGACGATGGTTGATGACCGTCTGGCAGGCTTCCAGCGGATACAGTTTCCGGGAATGACCCTCGTGTCCCGGTTGGCCACCTCGCTTTCGTGTCCCTTTAGCCTTGTCTTTCTGAGCTGACTTGGGCACACCAAACCCATCACGGGAGGGCGGTCGTGATGAGTTTTGCGAATTCTGTTTCAGTTGTTCCTCTAGGTGACTGACCCGCTCTTCTAAGGGCCTTAGTGTCTCGATGAGTTGTGCCACCAGTTCTTTCACGCTAGCTGGTGTGGCCTCCCAATCCGCTTCAGGAATTGAGAGGCCGCCAAGGTCAATCGTGGGTTTACTACTCTGGCTCATGGTCTCAACCATAACCCCCATTGCGGCGCTGAAATCCTTAATTCTTCGTGAACCTCTGAAGGCTTACAAAATACTTTCCGATTCTCTATCTCCAAGCTGACTGATTGTTTCGAGGTTAGATCTCAAAACCTGAACAATCTTTGATGTTAGGCTGTTGCCAATTCGAAGATAAATGAACTTAGGTGGATGACCATAAAGTAAACTGCGCTGATGGAAATCAGAGTCTTTGGAAGCAATGACGAAATCATTTTCTCTGGCGTATTCCCAAATAATGCCATCATCAGTATTCGTAAGCGCCAAGGTTTTGACATGCTCAGAGTTAGGATACAAATCGATAATCCTGTAAATAATCCGATCTGACAGGTTTTCATCTATTTTCATCTAATAGCAGTTTCACAGCGTTGCTACAAATAA
>JBGTOF010000003.1:0-2315 GCA_041742695.1 Elainellales cyanobacterium
AATATGGGTCTCAGTGCCATCAGCGGTGGTGAGTTTCTCTTCTGTAATGTGATCGACACCTGTGGTCAATACTTGCTGATCCACATGCCAGAATCCGTCTGCCTGCGCTTTGGGAAAGATATCATAATCAGATTTGCCAATCAGCGCCTCGCGAGGCAGGCCGATAAAGGCGCAGAGAGCGTCATTCACTAATAGCCACTGGTGCTGGGCATCTTTGACAAAGATGGGATCGCTGGTGCCATTGATGATGTTGTTGAGGAAGGTGTGAGAGGCGCGCATGCGTTCTTCGGCCTGCTGCCGCTCGGCTTCATAACGTTTGCGATCGCCAATATCGCTAAAGTAGACCGACAACCCGGCCTCGAAGGGGTAGGCCCGCACCTCAAACCAGGTGTCTAGCGGGGGATAAAACTCCTCAAAGGTGATTGGCGTTTGCTGAGCGACTGCCCGCTGGCATTCGTAATAAAACACGGTGCCCACCAGGTCTGGAAATTCTTCCCAGATGACGCGGCCAATCAGTTCCCCACCCGAGTGATTGAGCACCGCTTCTGCCCGGGGGTTGATGAATGTAAACTGCCAGTGTTGATTGAGGCTAAAAAAACCGTCGCGAATGCTGGCGAGAATGGTGGCAATTTGTTGGGTGGACAGCAGTTGCGACTCTGGCGATAACGGCTGCTGTAGATGCTCACCAGAGGGTTGAGGAAACTGATTTGGGGCGATCGCAGGATTATTCATCAAGGATGGGTGGTGGAGAAAGTGCTTGCGATCGTGACGATAGGCCCGCTATCGCCCTGAGCGAAATAGAACCTACCGCTGCCTATGCGCGCACGGGTAAAATTTCTCTTAGCGTTCCCAAAATTATTGAGGTTAATCTCGCAGTATCGTGAAGCAATAAAAAGGAAAGGGCATTCGGCTTTGCTGGGGCAACAATGCAAAACCGTGCTGTCCACGACGCGGGCAGCACGGTTTTGGGCGTTTGCCGAACCGACGGTATTTTTAAGTCCGGGGTTTGCCAGGTTTACCTTGAGCCATGCCTCCGCATTAGACCGGAGGGCGCACAGCTACGACTTCAATTTCGACGAGCCAGCCTGGGTTGACCAAACCCGCGACCTGCATGGCAGAGCGGGCGGGCAGATTTGGCTGATCGGGGGTGCCAAAGTATTGGGTATAGCCCGCCATAAAGCCATTAAAGTCCATCATGCCCTCCATTTCAGGGTCGCCCACCAAGAACACCTGCATCTTGACCACATCGCTTAGGGTCAAGTCTAGATCGGTGAGAATGTCTTGGATGCGCTCGATGACGTTGATGGTTTGCAGTTCGGTGTTGCCAAATGCAGCCACACTGGTGGGTGGCGCGTCTGAGTCTACGACGGGCGGCACTTGCCCGCTGACATAAATCAGCTGACTGTCGGCAGGTAATTCCACCGCACGGGCGATCGGAAAGGTGGAGTTGGGAATTGGGTAGCGGATGATCTCTTGGGCAACAACCGGGTGGGGTGACGCCAAAATGAGGGCGATCGCCAGTCCGCTAATCATGAGCAGGGCCGCTCTTTTTGAAGCAACAACGGCGAATGCTCCCTGCATCCACCGAGCTAGTTTTTGAGTCCACACTTGATTCAGCATGATATCTGTCTCCTCACAATTGCAAAACTATGGTGATGGCCGTTGTTGGGAATGAACGCCACAGCAGGGACGTTCTAGACTGTTGAAACTTGGAAACTTTGGTGCGATCGCCCCTTATTAAGCAGCCTCGACCTACTGGAGGCTGACCGTGAATAGCATCAAGCCCCGCGTTGAACCTAATCTGCAAACCATCCTCCAACGCTGAGTAGGCCGCTGCATCTTAGGCTCGCATGGCCTGAAGCTGTGCCGCTACGCCCCGCACCGCTTGGTGCGCCGACAGCACCGAGCCCTCTTGCCATCCGGTGAGATAGCTGAGGTGCTCACCCGCCAGGTAAATGCGATCGTCGGGCTGGTTGAGCAGTGGGTAGGCGTCACTGAGGGCGGCGTCGTCCCAGTCTATCCAGCCGCCTTCGCTATAGGGCACGTGTTCCCAGGCAATGCTGAGCCCGGTGTTGGGAGTGATCTCTTGCCGCAGGTTAGGGTGGATGGCTTCTACATCGGCGATCGCCGCGTCTAAGCGATCAGCCAGCGACATCGCCCCGAGCCGTTCGCCAATGCTGTTGGTCCAGATATAGGCCGCCACCAGCACTCCACCCGGCTGCTGAAAGCCTGCGGAGGGGTACCAGACTTGGGTGACATCCCGCTCTGTCCAAGAAATGCCGCCATAAATGCCGCTGTCTTCTTCCCAAAAGCGG
>JBGTOF010000017.1:0-24284 GCA_041742695.1 Elainellales cyanobacterium
AGGGCTTCTTCATTCCACTCGGGCAAACACGGCTGCACCAGCCCCCATGGAATCTCCGCCAGCGCAAACAGGCTCAGCAGCTTGGCTACCCGTTGGGCGTCCGCATCTAGCCGTTCCCAGCTCAGCTCAAAGGCGGCCGCCACGCTTAGCGATGCGGTCATTCCGGGGTAGGGTTCCCCCAGCGCTTGCGCCTCCAGTCGTTTTTTCTGCAATCGCGCCCACAGCACGGCCAGCGTCACATCGCGATCTTCCGCCAGATACCGCCCCACCAGCTCCAACCCCAAGGGCAAATAGCCCAGCCACTCGCAGATTTGCTGCGCTTGGGTTAGCTCCTGGTCAATCCGGCCATCGGTGACTAATGACCGCAACAGCTCTAGCGATGCCGCCTCACTCAGCAGTTGAATGTCGTAAGTCTTTACCGGACTGCCAAATCGCGATCGAGACGTTAGCAGGAGTTTGAACTGCGATCGGGGCGGCGGCAAAAACGGCTGAACGTCCTCATAGGCCTGCACATCATCCAACACTAGCAAGGTTGGTTCCGCAGGCCACCGCTGCCAGCAAAACCTCACCTGTTCTGCCAGTTCCAGCCCGTCTGGCATCGCCCACCCAAAGCTGGCTCTGGCAAAGGAGACGATTTGCACGCCCACATCCTGCCGCGCCTGCAGCCAACAAACGCCACCGGGATACGTCTTCGCCTCTAGATGCCGGAGGGCATATTGCAGGGCGAGTTCTGTCTTGCCAATGCCACCCATGCCAGCAATGGCAGAAATAGCCACCGCCCTCTCTCCCTGCACCTGCTGATGCAGATGCTCCAGATCCACCTCGCGCCCCACAAACTCGGCGACGCCGCTATAGGGAAGGTTGTTGGGGATGCCAACAGGGTCTTTGGGCGGTAGGGGATGGTTATGGAAATTCTGTTCTTTAGCAATCCACTGTTTCCCGCCGTCCTGTGCCTGTGCGTTAACGTCCATAAGAGCAGCGATAGGTTTACTTACAACACATTAGCCGGATCGAGATCCCCGGCTTTTTGCAAAAAGCCGGGGATCTGGGTAAACCTTACTCTGCCTCAGAAGCACCAAAGTACTGCTTCTCAGCAATCCACTGCTTGCCCCCTTGCTCTGCTTTGGCCTGGACGTTCATATTGTTGTGGCCAGTCACGTTTTGCACCATGCTGCTGTTATCTTGCAGCTTTCCGGCATTAATTTCCCGCGCCAACGCCTGGATCTCCGCAGCAAACTGGGCATCATCATCCATCGCCACCTGCAAATAGGCCGCAATCTGGTTAATCTGCTCTGGCGTGATGGTTTGGGTTTTCTCAATCGAGCCTTTGACCTCTTCAACCCGAGGCTTGCCCCGCAGCTTCGTCCAGATGCGCTTGAGCAGGCTTTCCATTTTGGCGATCGCCTCCACCGTATATTTTTTGCCTAGCTCACCTGCACCAGATTCGATAAATTTTTGAAAGGCAATCGTGGCGATCGCGCTAGCGGTCCATGATACGGGGTCGGTCATTGGGGCATCTCCAGGCGTAGGACTACATCTGTATTACCAAAAGAATGTTCGATTTTCCGAGAACTCTACACTTGAATGGCATTGAATTAAGGTTGGTGGGCACTGCCCACCCTACGGCAGATCTATATCTCTCCTAGCAAAAGAATTCCCAATTTAGCTGAGAGTTTTACGTTTAGTTCGGTCGCGCAACCTGATTGACGACGACTTAGTTTTTAAGCAGTCGATAGACTAGGACTAGATATGGAGTCGCGTCTGCGCTCTGCCCCAAACCTGAGCAATAGGATCTATGGTTGACCGAATGAATCAAGGGCGATCGCGCCGGTATGTTCTCAAAGCTGGGCTGCGCTATGGAGCGTTGTCTATTGGGGCATCGCTGGCCTCGGGGGCGATCGCCGCCTGTAGCCGTTCCACACCCACTGCAGAAACAGGGCAAACAGCGAATGATGTCTCGCAGGCGCAGCCAGAGCCGCAGCCGCCATCGCTGACCCCAGCCTGTGGCGATGCGCCCACCCCGCCCCAAACAGCCGGGCCATTCTATACCCCCAATACGCCAGAGCGAACATCACTGCGAGAGCCGAGCGTCAGTGGCACACCGCTAATTCTGACCGGAACAGTGCTGCGACAAGACTGCACACCCGTGGCCGGAGCCTGGCTCGACTTTTGGCAGGCCGATGGCGATGGCGCATACGACAACACCGGCTTTCGGCTGCGGGGGCACCAATATCCCGATGACGCCGGGCGCTATCGTCTAGAAACCATTGTTCCAGGCCCCTATCCGGGACGCACGCCCCACCTGCATGTGAGGGTGCAAACCTCAGAGCGATCGCCCCTCACCACGCAGCTCTACTTCCCCAGTGAGCCGCAAAATCAACGAGACGGCCTATTCCAGCCTGAGTTGCTGATGACAGTTGAGACGGTTGCTCAAGGCCAACAGGCTGCGTTTGATTTTGTGGTGAGTTAGCGACGGGATTTGGCTGCGAATGGCTTACCGCTTGAGCTTTTTGCGAAGCTTGGCGATCGCCCCCTCTGCCCGCCACGCTGCCAATCGCCACGGCGTCCATTCAGGAATCGGCTGGGGCGATCGCCCGAGATGATCGAAAAACGCATTTAGCTCCGGCAAGATCACCTGCCAGCGCTGGCGGATCGCCTCTGCCCGATGGGGACGCAATAGGCTGTCGAGATCGGGAGAATGGTTTGGAGCCGTGTTGGCAAGGGAGGGCGATCGCCCCTCTCGCCGCTCTTGCACAGTCGCCAAAATCCGCTGCACATCAAAGTCTCGGGAATACCCAGCGATTTTGGCACAGTTAAACCCCGGGTCGAGATAATCCGATAGACCGTGATTCACGCTAGAAAATACAGAACACCCACAGGCGATTGCCTCCATCGGCTGCAGGCCAAACCCCTCCGTGACCGATTGCAGCGCCCAATACTCGGCAGAGTCATAGAGGTATACCGTCGCCCGGTTAAACAAGCTCGCCAAATCATCCACAAAAGAATCCACCACAGACACAGTGCAGTGTTTTTTTAGCTCTGGAATTAAGTCATAGAGTAGATATCGAGATGATTTGCGCGCCTGCACCAGCACATCAATATCTCGTGATGCGCCTCGATCCTCAAATTCATCCGAAATTTGATTCGGTAAGTAATAGAGCAACGACTGGGGTGCCCGTTGCCCCCAATATCCCAACGTGTTTCGACTAACCGTGATGATTGGGATTCGCGACGGCAGCGAAAAGCCATACTCAGCACTATGCGCGTGATAGACCACATTCTGTCCTTTCAGCCGTGTTGCCAGCTTCGGAACATCAAACCCCCAACTGATCACAAAAATGACATCGTTAAGATTAGACTGCTGCAACACATCATCTAAAAACAGTACGTCCTTCTCGCGTTGCCGATAGGTGACAATAGCCGCCTCGCACACCTGCTGCGCTAGCTCCATCGCCTTCATTTCAGCAAATAGCCCGCCGCAGACATACTTGCCCCCTGTCCCTGGCAGCAAGAAATAGAGTGTTCTCATGGCGTCCCCAGTCTCTGCATCCACTCGCCGCCCCCAAGCCTAGCATCCCCTTGCCGCCCCTAAGCCTAGCGAATTTTTGAGCGAGCAGCGGCGATAATAGATCAGAATGGACATGTCGCTCGCTAAATTGCTCACGTTGGGAGAAGGTATGCAGAACAGGATCAGCCCGCTAATCAACAGCACGCCTATAAAACGTCTCGGGCAGACGTTGCTGCTGCGTGTAGTGCTGATGATGAGCTTGGTGGGGATGCTGATATTGGGTGTGGCGTCTCCGGCGATCGCCCTGCTCACCGATGATCACTACGATGGTGAAATCTTCTCGCTCTATGCGGGCAATGGCTATCTGGTGCCGCCCAAGATCTCATTGGCCCAAGCGTTGGAGCGCACCGACTATCCAGCTGTGGTGATGTTCTACATTGATGACAGCCGCGACTGCAAAGAATTCGCCCCCGTCTTTTCCACCGTCGAAGCCTACTACGGCAAAGTAATCGACATTTTGCCCTTTCGGGTAGATTCCATCGTGCCAAAAGACAGCTACGAACCTACCGAGCCCGGCTATTACTACAAAGGTATGGTGCCGCAGACGATTGTCTTTGGCAAAGATGGCCGCATTCTGCTAGATGAAATTGGCAACATCCCCTACGAGCGCATGGATGATGTCCTCCGCGAAGAATTTGATCTGCTGCCCCGCGATGAGTCGGTTGAGCTAAAGCGACGAGTCGTGAATGAAATCAACACAGAACTCGTCGAGTAAGCCAGCGCGCAATGCTCAGGATGCACCTCGTTCGCGCTAGTCGGGGATGCTCTTTTCGAGAAAGTTCCTAAGAGTCCGAGTCCAGCCCCCGATTGGAGTCGCCATGACCCGACATCCCCTGTCCTATCCCAACAGCCCCAGGGGCAATCAAGTCGATGCCTACCACGGGGTGGCCGTTCCTGATCCCTATCGCTGGCTCGAAGACCCAAAGTCTGAGGCGAGCCAGCAGTGGATTGAAGCACAAAACCAAGTCACTTTTGGTTATCTAGAACAGCTTTCGGGGCGCGATCGCATTCAGCAACGCCTAAGCCAGTTGTGGAACTATGAGCGCTACAGCACTCCCTTTGAATGGGGGGGACGCTATTTCTACTTTAAAAACGACGGCTTGCAAAATCAGAGCGTCCTCTACACCCTGACCAGCCTAGATGCCGAACCCAGAGTATTGCTCGACCCCAATGCCTTATCCGACGATGGCACCGTCGCCCTCGGCAGCATGGCCGTGAGTGAAAACGGCGAGTATCTGGCCTATGGCTTGTCTACAGCCGGGTCAGACTGGAATGAGTGGCATGTGCGGCAGATTGAAACTGGGCTAGATACCGATGACCATCTGCGCTGGGTGAAGTTTTCGGGCGCTGCGTGGACTCACGACCACCAAGGCTTTTTCTACAGTCGCTACGATGAGCCCGATGAGAGCACCAAGCTAGAAACAGTAAATTACTACCAAAAGCTTTACTACCACCGTTTGGGCACATCCCAGAGTGACGATGTGCTGATCTATGAACGCCCCGACCAAAAAGAATGGGGCTTTGCTGGCGGCGTCACTGACGATGGACAGTATTTGGTGATCTCGGTCTGGCAGGGCACTGATTCCAATAACTTGGTGTTCTATAAAGACCTGAGCCGTCCTGACAGCCCTGTGGTAGAGCTGATCTCCACCTTCGAAGCAAACTACGGCCTTGTGGGAAATGAGGGCTCTTGCTTTTGGTTTCGGACTGATTTAGATGCGCCCAAGGGTAAGCTGATTGCCATTGACCTCACCCAACCCGAACGAGAACTCTGGCAAGAGGTGATCGCTGAGAGAGAAGACACCCTAGAAGGGGTTAGCCTGCTGAACCATCAGTTTGTCGCCAATTATCTGAGAGATGCATCGACCGCCCTGTGCATTTACAGCCTAGACGGTGCGTTTGTCCGATCGATTCCGCTTCCGGGGATTGGCTCTGCGGGGGGCTTTAGCGGCAAACGAGACGACACAAAAACCTTCTACAGCTTTACCAGCTTTACGGTGCCCAACATCATTTATCACTACGACATGGTCACGGGAAAAAGTACGCCATACCGCCAGGCCACGGTGGATTTTGACCCTGGAGACTATGAAACCTCTCAGGTGTTTTATCCCAGCAAGGATGGAACGCGCATTCCGATGTTCATCATTCACAAAAAAGGGATTGAGCTGAATGGGCAAAATCCAACGCTGCTGTATGGCTATGGCGGCTTTAATGTATCGCTAACGCCAGGATTTTCAGTTAGTCAGCTGGTGTGGATGGAGATGGGCGGCGTCTATGCTCAGCCCAATCTGCGCGGGGGTGGCGAATATGGCGAAGACTGGCATCAAGCAGGCACAAAGCTAAACAAGCAGACCGTATTCGACGATTTTATTGCCGCTGCGGAATGGTTGATTGCCCAAGGCTATACCTCGTCTTGCAGGCTGGGGATTAGCGGTGGAAGCAATGGCGGTTTGCTGGTAGGCGCCTGCATGACTCAGCGACCCGATTTGTTTGCTGCAGCCCTTCCCGCTGTGGGCGTGATGGATATGCTGCGCTATAACCAGTTCACCATCGGCTGGGCCTGGGAACCCGACTATGGCTCACCTCAAAATGAGGAGGAGTTCAAAGCGTTGTATGCCTACTCGCCATTGCATAATCTAAAGACTGGGACTCAGTACCCTGCGGTGTTGATCACCACGGCTGATCACGATGACCGAGTGGTGCCTGCCCATAGTTTTAAGTTCGCGGCGGCACTCCAGGCTGCCCATAGCGGAGAAGCCCCTGTCCTGATTCGAATTGAGACTAAGGCAGGGCACGGAGCCGGGAAACCCATCGCAAAAGTGATTGAAGAAGTGGCGGATGAATGGGCGTTTCTGGCTGAAAACCTGGCGATGAACTCATAGAATTGACGGTCGTATTTTGATGGCCGTATTTTTAATGGCTGTATCCATGCGTAGTTGCGGAAGAGAGCGATCGCCCGAGACTATCCCAGCAGTTGTGACCTGCTGTTTTCCTTAGGCGTTAGTGGGGCGATCGCCCGTACTCTATGCGATTATGCGGTAAACATGCCGGGTAACGCAAAAAAACAGCGGTTCCGAGATTCACACCTAGGGCATGACGTCTCAGGACCGCTGATTGGGAGATATCCAGTAGCGCTTTAAGCACTATCGATCGATATCGAAAAGATATGTAATCGTCTATCTAATCTTTGCTAACCCAGTTGGGATCGCTCGATCAACCGACGAGATAAACGAGTGGACTACGCTTTTGCAGGAGTCTTTAGCTCGACGTTGCGATCGCCGCTAGACTCAAACGCTTCACCTTCTAAGAAAGAGCGCAGCATCCACGCCATCTCTTCATGCTGTTCCATTAGGCCAGTTAAAAAGTCAGCCGTTCCTTCGTCGTGGAACTCTTCGCTTGTTTGGTCAACCGCATTACGTAGGTTGCGGATGATCTGCTCGTGGTCGGAAACCAGACGAGATACCATTTCGTGGGCGTTGGGCAGGTCACCCGCATGCTCACGAATCGACGCATGCTTCAAAAAGCCTTCTGCAGTTCCGATAGGGTAGCCACCAAGAGTGCGAGTACGTTCGGCGATTGAATCAATACTGATAGTCAACGCTTCATAGTGCTCTTCCCACAGTTCGTGTAGGGTGCGGAACTGTGGCCCAACTACATCCCAGTGGTACTTTTTGGTTTTGATCAATAGTAAATAGGCATCTGCTAGAGCTTTATTCAATAGCTCAACGACGCCCTGACGCTCCTCTTCAGTCAAGCCAATGTTAATTGCCATAAAAATGTGTTCTGTTCCTTTACTGGTTATTACAATCTTAGGAACTTTTTAGCTAGCCCTCATCTATCAGCCGTGGTAATTTTTAAGGCAATCTACACTCACTTCAGCGTCATATTTGATATAAATCATTCGTTAGTTAGATTCGGCGATCGCCCTTTGATCGTACTATCAGTACCAATTCAGATAGCACCTCGTGATTTACAGATTTCATTATTATGAGTAGTTCATCTCCATTAACCGGGCTTGACTTAGTGGATTGTGCAAAGGCTAATGCTGCGTCAGGCAGTGCGATCGCCGCTAAGCAATGTGGATACGGGAGCGACATAGCCACCTTCCGAGACGCCCTAAAATCTGCCTGCTCTGATATGGGAGTAGATGTAGAAAGTGTGTCTGATCTCATTACCGATCAACAATCTATTAAGACTGAAGGTGGGATAGAAGTAGCCCCCGATACGCCTGCTGACCTTTAAGCCATCGCGTTTGATGTTGCTTACTGGTATGGGGTGCTGTGCAACAGGCAATATTCATAGTTATGCGCAACCAAATGATGATATTTGTTGGGCATTTATCTCTGGAGTGCAGACTACATCAAGCTCTACAACGCTTAAGTCAAGGTGAGTGAATAAACCTTGGAAAACAGGGTGAGCACTCTACCAAAACAGAAAACTCAACACTTTAAGATAAAACAATCTCCCTACATCAGGTCGATCTAGGGAGATTGTTTAGAGAAGATCTCTTGCCTTTGAGATCCACTTGAAAAAATGAGCAGACGTAATAGATCTCAATAAATAGAACCTATCTGTTGAGATCTGCTGGCTGTCTACCGCTTGTTGTCTACCGAAGGATTCCCTTTAGTATCAACATCAAGCTCTTCTCGGCGCACTGTTTCATTTGATCGGGCGACATCGCGATCCACTTCCTTCCGCACCTGAACATTCTCGCTTACGAACGTTTCTTTGTGCACATCAGGTACTTCTTCATACAGCTCTACGCGCGCAGAGTCACCAGAAGTAAAGCCCGCGTTTGAATCAACAGGCTGCTGATCTCCTGAAGTCCGCTCAACGACGAGACGCTCTTTTCTCAAGGGAACTTCGACCTGAACCGTTTCTGTCTCTACTCGCTTCCCAATCGCAACTTCTCCGGTCTTACGGCGAGTTTTGCCAGTGACCAAACGCTCTTCGTAGAGCTTTAAGCTTTGATGATCACGATCGCTCGCGTTGTACAGATTAGGCTGTTGATTGTAGTCATAAGAGCGGCGATTAGCCGATGTAGCTGAAGCACCTTGCATTCCTGCGGTTGGGGTTGCGCCTGCTACCGAGGTACTTCCACCACCAACTGCTGTACTGGTCGAAGCCCGAGTCGCAGAAGGGTTATAAATGCCCTGAACTCGTTCTTCGTAGTCGTAATCAATCTCTTGTAGACTGTCATCTACATCAGGCAAGTTCTCTACTTGCTCTTTAGACAGGCTTCGTGCGTTGATTCGCCTATCAGTATAGTCAATTTGAGCCATTCCAATTGGCATTAGAACTTTCTTGCCAAAGACCCAAAAACCCGTATCTACAATTAAGTAGCGAATACGGCCTTCCTCTTCATCAACGAGAATATCGTTAACAGTGCCAACCTTATCGTCGCCTTGAGCATAAACATCAAAGTTTCTGATATCGCTTTCACTATCTACGACGTCACTGCTGTCAGCGTAATAATCTCTTAGCTTAACAAGTGCCATGTTGATTTCTCCTTTCAACTTCAAGCATCACCTTTATTATTGGGGTATTTAAGCTTTGATGTATCGCGCCAAAGAAGTAGTAATGCCATAAATTTCTATCTAATAAATGTGCAATCTGGTATACCGGAGGAGGCAGTAATAAATTCAACTACTGATGAAATCGCCTTCAACTTGAAGACCTAAAACCCTTGCCCCTAAAGACGTTCGCGAAAAATCGGATGAATTCTATCGTGTGAGAGCAAAAATCTGTTTCGAGCTGTTACTATTTACAGGAAAAATAGAAAGATTGTAGGTTTTGTATTTTAGGAATTGAATGCTGCCAGCAACGACAGCTCTTTGCCTATATTTATAGACAGCGCTGATGCCGCAGTAACCGTTAACCTGAAAATCATTGCTGAAACTAGGGTTATTCGACTCCTAACCCAATGTAGCCAGGCTGATGCGAGACGCGGTCGATCCAAGTAGCTACAGCAGGAAACTGCAATAGTTCAAATCCACCTTCATGAGCAACATGGGTATAGGCATATAATCCTATGTCAGCAATCGTATATTGCGTGCCCACAAAGAATTGGCGATGCTTTAAATGATCGTTCATCACCTTAAGAGCTGTATACCCGGCGGGAATTTTTTCCTGGAGCTTGGCTTCGTGGCTAGCAGGTCGTCCCAGATAACGCACAATAAATCGCGCAACGGCAATATAGGGTTCATGGCTATATTGCTCAAAAAAGAGCCACTGCAGCACCTGTGCTCTTAGCAACCGTTCGGTGGGCAAAAAAGGGGTGCCCTCCGCTAGGTAATAGAGAATAGCATTGGATTCGGGCAGGCAGACCCCGTCTGGAGTTTCTATTAAAGGAATTTTTCCATTTGGGTTTTTAGCTAAAAATGCAGGGGTATGCGTTTCGCGGTTAAGGATATCGATGGGAACCCACTCATAAGACAGCCCAAGATGGGAAAGCAGCAGTCTTACTTTGTAGCAGTTTCCCGATTGCAGATCGCCATAAACCTTGAGCATAGGACTATTCTCTGGGTTGGTTTGGATTTTATTTAGAGATATTAAGAGGGCGATCGCTCATTTTGCATCTTGAACTAAAGAGAGAGAGTGGGTCTCATATGCAGGGTCGTACTTCTAGCTGCAGAGAGACGAATCTTTGGTTCATCAAGCCTAGGCTTATTAAAAAGGTGGTTTAACAAACCAATTAACAAGACTGAGGTCATTATGAATACTAGAGAACGGCATCCACGAGATCCCAACAATCCGAATAATATTAACAATCCCAACAATCCATTGACCGAAAACAGAGCAGTTGATCGAGATCAACCCGATTTTGTCGAGGCAGATGCAAATCGTGACCCTTTGTCGGGTGAGCCTGGAGCGCATCCGGTGGGCACAGGCATTGGAGCTGCTGCGGCTGGCGTCATCGGTACTGCTGTAGGGGCAATTGGTGGCCCAATTGGGGCAGTAGCGGGTGCAGCAGTGGGTAGTTTTATCGGAGGATTAATTGGCAAGAGTGCCGCTGAAGCCGCCAATCCGACGGTTAACGATGACTTTTGGCGCGAGAACTATGCATCGCGACCCTATGCCAAGGCTGATTACACCTACGAAGATTACCAGCCTGCTTACCGCACCGGGTATGAGGGGTATTCACGCTATAGCGTGCGCAGTGGAAGCTTTGATGAAGTCGAGCCGGATCTACGGCGCGACTATGAATCTAACTCTGGCAATTCACGGCTGCGCTGGGACGACGCCCGCGATGCGTCTCGCGATGCTTGGGAGCGAGTAGATCAGAGCGCGCGGTATCGTAAAGAGGATGAGTACTGGCGTAACAACTTTAACTCTCGTCCCTATTACGAACAGGGAGCCCGCTACGAAAGCTATCAACCTGCTTATCAACTAGGCTATAGCGGCTATGGATATTATCGGAACACCGATAGAACCTTTGATCAAGTAGAACCAGAATTGCGCCGCTACCATGAGCAACATAACGGGGGTGCAGGTCTAGCGTGGGAGAAGGCTAAATTTGCGGCGCAGGATGCTTGGAATCGTGCTGCCAGTTCAGTGACTAGTGGCGATCGCCCTGCCACTCATGGCTACAACGATAACGACTACTGGCGCAGTAACTTTAGCTCTCGTCCTTATTATCAGCAGGGCGATCGCTATGAAGCCTATGAACCTGCATATAGACTAGGCTACGACGGCTACAGCCAATATCAGGGAACCGGTAGAACCTTTGATCAAGTAGAGCCAGAACTGCATCGCGATTACGAGCGCCGCCACGGTGGAGCCGGACTTGCATGGGAGAAGGCAAAGTTTGCCGTACAAGATGCTTGGAACCGGGCCGCTAACACAGTCCGTTAATACATTAAGGTGCGATATTGCATAGCCTGAGTTTAGGCTAAATACAAGTTCGAACGTGTTGTTTCAGTCCCGCAACGTGGGACTGAAACAACACTGAAGCTGTGCTACTTGCATCCTGGGTAGCACGGCCTTAAACATCTATCAAACTAAGGTTGGGCTTAAGAAAACTTTGCGATATAGCAGATTTCGCTATGGCCTAGAGTTTTTAGTATGCTACGGCTTTTTAAGCATTATCTTAAGAAGTCTGCGTCGAAAACTCGTTCTTTTGAAGTTGAAACAATCGGGTTAATTTATCCCCTCTGAAATTCGTTTCCCCTTTCGTTGAAAAGAGCAAGCCAACCAGTTTCTCTGCTCCTTCAAAACCAAGAAACGATTGAGCAGATTTTGCATTTTTCGCATTGCCGAGTCAGGTATAGATTAGCTGAATCCTGATATTTCTGAAAGCCCCTTGAAGCCCCAATTACGGGGTTTTTGAGGAGCTTTGTTTTCTCAGAATTGGAATCTGGGGAGCGAATTCCTATCAGAATTCAGCAACGTCTATAAATCTAATGACGAGATAATAGGCGTGTTCATACTATTGAGCGCTATAGGGGGCGATAGACGCGATAGTTAACATTGGGGAAGATATTGTCAATTGCTTCTACCTTCTCTAGCCAGCCGGAGTCTATCTTGCCTTGGAGGATATCATCGCGTAGTTTGTTGAAGCGCATGAGATGCGATCGGGTGCGGCGCACGGCATAGGGAACCATTGTACCTGTCCGCATGATGAAGGCCCAGTCAGACGATTGCGCTAGCAGCACCTCGCGAGCAGCTTGGTTGAGTGCGCGCCACTCTAGCTCGTCGGCGGGCTCCTGCTTAGCTAGTTCAATCATCCGCTCTGCAGCTTTGTGTAGGTGCGGGTAGATCCAGCTGTTGGTGGTGTTTAGCCAATATTCATGAAAGCCCTTATAGCCCCAGCTTGATTGCGACGGCTTGCACACCTGTTGAGTTAGGTTCTCGCGAAGGTAGTCGGCTAGGTGGGTCATATCGTAGGTGCCCTGGTCATACCAAGACTTGCGACAGAGGTAGTCGATAAACCAAGGGCCTTCGTACCACCAGTGACCAAACAGTTCTGCATCGTAGGGCGAGACGATGATGGGCTTGCGGCCCATGATGCCGTAGAGGTGCTCTACTTGGCGCTCGCGATTGTACATGAAGTTGCTGGCGTGGTCGGCGGCTTTTTCTCGCGCCCAATAGGGGTCGTAGAGGGCTTTATCGCTCAGCCCCAACCCTTTGCCGGTGATTTTGTGGTATTTGATGCCTACATTTTTACGCTGCCCGTTAGGCATGATGAAGGGCTTGATATATTCATATTCTGCATCCCAGCCTAGGTCGCGATAGAACTCCCGATATTCGGGTGCGCCGGGATACCCCACTTCTGATGACCATACTTGCTGCGATGATTCGTGATCGCGACCAAAGGCGGCAGTGCCTGATTCGGTGAAGATCGGGGCATAGGTGCCAAAGCGGGGGCGCGGGCGGGCATAGAGCAGCCCATGCCCATCGGTGAGAAAGTAGCGAATTCCTACATCGGCGACCATGCGCTCTAGCCCTTCGTAGTAGGCGCATTCGGGAAGCCAGATGCCATTGGGCGATCGCCCAAAATGTTCTTCATAGCTCTCTGCGGCCACCTTGAGCTGGGCCCACACTGCTTGGGGATACATCTTCATCAGGGGCAGATAGCCGTGGGTTGCTCCGCAGGTAATGATCTCCAAATTATTGGAGTCCATAAACTGCTTGAATGCGCCCACTAGGTTGCCCCCGTAGCGCTCCCAGGTTTGCCGCACCTGATGAAATTCCTTCGCGTAATATTCCGCTAGGTATTTCATATGCCCGTTCTGGGCATGGCGGTCGATTTCTAGCTCGATCAGGGTTTCGAGCTGGGTGAGGTGCTCGTCAAACCGTTCTTGCAGCAGGCGATCGCTCAGCATCGACACCAGCGGCGGCGTCATGCTCATGGTGATTTTAAAATCTACCCCGTCCCGTTTTAGCCCCTCAAAGACATTAATCAGAGGGATGTATGTTTCAATGATCGCCTCATGCAGCCACTCCTCTTCGAGGACGTAGTCACTCTCAGGATGGCGGACATAGGGCAGATGGGCGTGAAGGACGAGGGCAAGGTATCCGATGCTCATGGGTCGCGACGTAGCTTTAGCTAAGGTTTTGGGTAGAACTATAAGAAGGCAGAATACGAAAAGTTATTAGAAATTTGAACCAATCGTTGTATCTGCAAGTATCGTAAAGCAAAAGTCAAACGCGCGTTGGATTATCTGGATGTGTTATGTCCCAGCCCAATCTAATCGAACAGGCAAAACACGGTGACCCGCAGGCGATCGCCACATTAATGAATCGCACCCTACAACCTCGTGGAATGAGCGCTGTGGTTGAGCGTCAGGGCGATCGCCTCCAGGTAAAGCTGGAAGGGCAGTATGTGCCAAATCGCCAAGTCCTAGTGGCGTTCGTTAAAAACGGCGTCGAAAATTTGGCAATCGAAACCATTCAGACTGTTGAGGTGCTGGGGCAAGAGTTTGGGGCAATGCGCCCCGCTTGGTCAGAAGAACTTCAGCTGACAACGGGCAGCAGTCTTGGCAGCGCCTCTGCCAGTATATCTGCCAGCCCCCCGTTAACCGCTCCGACTGAGCCCACTTCTGCCCCGCGGGTGGATTTAGGCATCTCCGAGAGCAGCAGCCTCAATGCCGAGAGTGCAGCCGATCTGGGATTGATAGACAGTGACCCAGCGGATACTGCCTCAGCTGCTGAGTTTGACGATCTGTTTGCAGATGATGCGGACGTTGACGGTGACAGCATCCTAGATATCCCCGCAGAGACTGACGAAAACTTCCTCAATCTGCCCGACACCAATGTTGAGCTGTCTGCTGAAGATGTGGCAGATTTGATGGGCGGTACCGATACCCTGTTTAGCGACGACGAGAGCCAAACCTTCTCCTCCGCTAGCGACAGCGGTAGAGAGGCCGCTATGACCGATGACGACTTAGACGACATGACCTCGCTGTTTGATGAGGCAGCGGATGAGGTTAATACTGAGGAAGACCTAGGGCTCAGTGACTTAGCAAGCGAATTCGACGGTGACAGCGATCCGCTGGCGCTCCCCACAGCGAGTCCTTACACAGCACCCGATGTAGATTTGAGCGTCAATGAATGGGACGACAGCACTGACGATTTTCTGAGTAGCCTGCCTGCCTTAGAAGAAGACGCTAACGACATTCTCTTTGGCGGTGAGGTTCCTGTAGACGATGCAGCCAGCGCCGATCGCGCCGATCTCACCGATGACTGGGATACAGATTTGTTTGGCGATGCTCCCGCAGACGAGACGGGGGGAGACACCGCCCCTGAGAGCGATCTCGATCCCTTAGCGGGTGATTGGTCTGGTGATGCACCGGCTCTAGGCAATGAGCCTCCAGACAGCCCGTTAGAGGACGATCTAGATCTGGATGCCGAATTCGATCCCAATTTCGACCTAGATATTGACGATGATTTTGATCCCAGAATCGATTCTCGGTTTGAGGCTGAGACGATGCCGCCCAGCACTCCAATTCAGGAGCTTAATCTGGATCTGCCTGATTTAGAGGGGCCATCTCTGGATCTGGGGGATCAGTCCACTTCCCCT
The DNA here is from genome assembly GCA_041742695.1 of Elainellales cyanobacterium. Lineage (GTDB taxonomy): Bacteria > Cyanobacteriota > Cyanobacteriia > Elainellales > Elainellaceae > Kaiparowitsia. The sequence continues at coordinate 15,090 of JBGTOF010000017.1, forward strand.
GCGATAGGTGAGCCATCAACTGCCGAGGGGCAGTCGTCTGACCTCTGGGACGATAATCAGGACGATTTTCTGTCGAGCCTGCCTAGCTTAGATGAGGAGCTAGATGGCCTAGATAGGGATACCAATACGGGAGATGACGATTTCTTTCTCTCTGATGAGGCACCCGGTAATGTCACCGCTGCTGATGACCTGGACGGACTGTTTGATGAGGAGAGCACGCTAGCGGGCGATCGCCCCACTAGCGACGCCGACTGGGATTTTGACAGTGATGCTGCATTCCCAGAGAATCTAGGAGCGCAGGCAGAGTCGGGTGATTATGGGCTAGAGGCCGACCTGTTTGCCGATGCGCCCACCGCTGAAGCAGGGTTCCCAGACCCCTCCTCTGCCGCAGAACTGGACGAATTGGGACTAGGAGACTTTGATCTGGGTAGCGAACCGCCAACTGATGCCGCGCGATCGCCCGAATTCTCGTCGCCTCAACCCTCTCTAGATCTGTCAGATGACTTATTTGGTGAGTCCGAAACAACCGACGGTATATCGTTTGGGGGTGATTTTGGCAGTGACTTTGAGACTAGTTTTGAGAGCGATGTAGAGTCCTTGCCCGGCGAACCATCAACTACAGGGGAAATAGTAAGCGACAGCGATCGGCAACTGCCCGCTGAGTCTGTCATTGAGCTAGAAACACCAGGATTTACCAGTAACGTTGGCGAGTCAGAGTCTGATGCGTCGCTGGACGGGTTGAGTGACCTGTCATCCTTATCTCCTGAGGCGGAGGACGATTTCTCGTCCCTGCTTAGTGCGGAGCCAGCCGAGACGTCTTCGCTCGATTTTGACAGCGGGGATGAGTCGGATAATCTAAGCGCTCTGGGGAGATTGGGAGATCTGGGCGACCTGTCCTCTACTCCCGCTACTCCACTACCGGCAGGAGACAATGCCGACGATGCTGACCTGCAGCCGCTCTATTTTGGAGAGGATGACGCTGAATCGTCGTTGCAGTTTGACGATGAAGTAGACATGGGGCTCCAAACCCTGTTGGATGATGAAGCGTTTTCAATGGCAGCAGATACCTCAGAGGCGTCACCCGAATTTTCTGATGATGCCGATCGCTCATCCGAGATTGCTGCTACAGACGCAGACTGGAGGCAAGGCTCGGATGTCGGGTTTGAGACCCTGGACTTTGATGATCTGGGGTTTGAGGATGGCAGTGAAGAAGATGGAGACTTTGGGGATCTAGATGCGTCGCTGCTGGTTCTAGAAGGTGAGTCTGGGGCGATCGCTCCAAACTCCTTCCCAGAGACGTCCTCAGTGGCTGATGATGAGCTTGACCTGGGATTAGAGACCCCAACTGCACCTGGGATCGAGTTCGGCGGTCCTATGCCACTGCCCTCTGATCTCGATCTGAACAACTTTAATTTGGATAACGCGAGCCAAGATGAGTGGGAGGGCGCTGCGCTGGACGATCCGCGTCGCTTCTCGGGACAAGAGGCTGCAGACGATCCCCCGAGTCCGAACCAAATGATCTGGGCAGACCCGGAGGATTACCCTCCCGCGCCATCGTTTGTGGTGTCGCCTACGGGGGAGGTGGAGGTGCCGCCAGATATGAATACCGCTGGAACTGAGACGGCAAGTGATGGCGTCTCTGAGTTTGGTGCAGACTTCAATTCAACTGATTTTGATGACGATTTCAACATCAGCGGGTTTGACGAGTCTGATGCTGATACACCCGTTGATGCACTCAATGTTGGGGCGATCGCCCCTGATGCACCCCGGTATGAAGTGCTGAATTCAGAGATCTTCGACGAGATTGGCACTAATAACGAAATGGTTGCTGAGAGTGATTTCGATGATGAGTTCAACCTCAGTGAGTTTGACGGGCCTGATGCAGATGCACCGTATGATGTACCCAGTATTGAGACGATCGCCCCTGATGCACCCCGGTATGAAGTGCTGAATCCAGAGATCTTTGACGAGATTGGCACTAATAACGAAATGGTTGCTGAGAGTGATTTCGATGATGAGTTCAACCTCAGCGAGTTTGACGAGTCTGATGCTGATACACCCGTTGATGCACTCAATGTTGGGGCGATCGCCTCTGATGCACCCCGGTATGAAGTGCTGAATTCAGAGATCTTCGACGAGATTGGCACTGATAACGAAATGGACGCTGAGAGTGATTTCGATGATGAGTTCAACCTCAGTGAGTTTGACGAGCTTGATGCAGATGCACCGTCTGATGTACCCAATGTTGGGGCGATCGCCTCTGATGCACCCCGGTATGAAGTGCTGAATCCAGATGTCTTTGACGAGATTGGCACCAGCGATGAAACTGACGCCAGCGCTGACGAGCCATCTATCACCTGGAACAACTCGGTGTACGATGACGACACTACGGCTGATCTATCAGACTTTCAGCCGATGCCGGTCATGCAGGGTGCGCCTGACGCCACACTGCCCCAAGATGATTTGGACTGGGCCGATCCAGACTGGCAAAACGAACCCGGGGCGATCGCTCCCCCCGCCTACGATCTAGCGCTAGAGGACGATATTCCGCCCGAGTTACTACCTGAAGATGCCACCACCGATGGCGTCATGCATGACATCCCACCAGAACTGCTGGATGACAATGACTTCTCGGACTTTGAACGAGACCCATCAGGCAACGAGTCGCTGGCACAGTTGTTAGAGACCAGCGCCGCTGATCTAATGCCGCCCATTTCTCAAGAAGAGGCAACAGCCGGTTTGGTAGATGCTCCCAACACTGGCACCAATCAATTCCTCTCGGTAGACGAGGCGGTAACAGCGGGGCTAATCGAACAAGAGGGGTATATCGAGGAAACCCTCACCCCTGGGGTCGATACTCACGAACTAGAGAATGACCTATTTGACGATGATGAGCGAGATGATGCTGACCTAATCATGGATGATGACAATGCAGCAGGGCCGCTTAGCTATGTGGCCCTGGCGTTGCTTGTTGGCTGGATCTTTGGGGTCATTGGCTTTGCTCTGTGGGCCGACATAACCCGTCCTGGCCCTGAGCAACCGCCCGCTATTGAGGCTCCCCAAGAGGGCTGATAGGACGTTCAGTGATAGGGTTCTGCCTGGAAGCCTTTTGACGCGGCCTGTCTGAAAACTCGTTCCTCAAAGCTTTACAAGTTGCCCCACCTGCCCAATTGAATGGGTGCAGTGGGGCAACTTGTAAAGCCAACTTGTGCAGAGTGTGGTTATGCCCACATCAACTACAGTTCGAGTCAAGACGGTTTTGGGTCATTACGCAGCGACCCTTCGCGCTCCAGGCATTGAGTGGATGTCAGATCTGAGCTAGGCTAAACCTTAGACATTGTGGAATAGGCCTTAGTTTTGAAGGCGTTGAAGCAACTATTCATCGAGTTCTTAAGGCTGGGTATTGGGAGCTGTGTAGGGCTGGGACTAGGTTTCTCCCACATGTCTAGCTTTTGGTGTTGCTCTATTGGGATGTGAGAAAAGGTTATGACCGTAACGGTTCGGCGCGATCGCCCCACTAGCCATGGAAAACCCAACAGCCTGTCAGCGCGGCTAGCAACGCGCGTCGTTAACGGTCTTTTAGCGATTCGCCCGTTGGCTCAGGTGGCTAAACAGCGAGCGCGTAGCATGATGATTCAGCGGGCAGAGTCTATTGGGGTCTATTGGCGTCAAGAAGTAGCGGCATTGCAGACTCGGGGCGGAGCTGAGTTGTTTTCTGCTGATTGGGATGCGGATCTCACCACATTGACGACTCCCCAGGTGCGCTATCCCGACTATTACCTCACTTCCTTTCACGCCTACGATGCAGGCAACATGGGATGGGAAGCGGCGATGGAAGTGTCGGTCGCGGCCCGGACTGTGCATGCAGGCATTTGGCCAGAGGTGGATGCTGCGGGCGATCCCCGCTTGCGCCAGAGCTACCATGAGGTGCTGAAGCAGCACATGAGCAAAACGCCGCTTCAGGCCCTGGATTTGGGCTGTAGTGTAGGCATGAGCACTATGGCCTTGCAGGCCACGTTTCCTGATGCAGCAGTAACTGGATTGGATCTCTCGCCTTATTTTTTGGCGATCGCCCGCTATTGCACCCAGCAGCCGTCCCGCCCTTCGACTCCCATTCGGTGGGTTCACGGCGCTGCAGAATCGACTGGGTTGCCCGATGCTGCCTATGATTTGGTCTCAGCCCATCTGCTGTTTCATGAACTGCCGCAATCTGCGGCGATCGCCATTTTGCAAGAAGCGCGGCGAGTGCTGCGACCTGGCGGCTACCTTGCCATTATGGATATGAACCCTGCCTCGACGGTGTACGCCAGTATGCCGCCCTACATCTTGACCCTGCTTAAAAGCACCGAACCTTATCTGGATCAGTACTTTGCGCTGGATATTGAACAAGCAATGTACGACGCTGGGTTTGAGCACCCCACCATTGTAGAAAACACTCCCCGCCATCGAACCGTCGTCGCACAGGCGCGATAGAACGCCATCAGTTGAACCGCTTGATCAGGGATGAATGCTTTTGCATTCGCCAAACAAGATATGGGATGCGCAGTCCAAGCGTCTACGGCTTGCGCCCCATGGGCTGTGATTGTTCCACAGGCTGAGCCTGCTCTGGTTGAGGGCGATAGTTCACCGCCACAACTGCACCCGCTAGCATCAGCATCCCAATTAGTGCCCCAGCCAGCCAGCGCATTTGGCGTCTAAGCTGAGACAACTCGCGGGTATATTGCTCCAAGGCCAGCGCCACATCCGGCGCGATCGCCTCAGATACATTCAGCGGAGCGATCGCCCCATTTGCAGAGCCGTCGATCGATAAAAGCGGCATGGCAGGGTTCGTCCGATGCGGAGTGCTGCCGCTAGTGGGGCGATCGCCGCTGTCCAGCGCAGGCGCTGGGTTATAAAAAGACGTGGGGCTCTCTTCTGTTTCTAAAATAGCGACTGCCGAAAGCGCTTCTCCGTCATGCTCATCAGCGTTCCGCAGGGCGGTAGCGGCTTCGGCTACCACCCGTGGTCGAATAGACTCAATCACATCTTCCATCAACTCTGGAATGATGGCATTCACCGCTTCCTCAATCGCGTCTTGGGAGATAGACGGCTCCAAATCGGTAACCGCAGCGTGATCGGTCGGGGGCTCGGGTTTCTTTTCGACTAAATCTGGCGAGCCGGTAGCTAGATCTGCGGCGGTTTTTACTGGCTCAAACTTCACCTTGGAGTACAGCCAATCGCCAATCAATTGGGGACAGTTTTTCTGTACCCAGCGCACGGCGATCGCCCGCGCTAGAGGCTTTGATAACCGCGCCGCCCCTTTTGACATCTTTTTCAATGTCCGCGACTGCAACTTTTGGTTGATTAAGTTAACTGCACCCACATCGTATAAGTTTTCTATAATCAGCTTCACCGTGGTTTCTTCCCGGCGAAACATGGCATCCATCAGCACCACCACATCCTGCATCTGCTCCTTCTGCAGGCGAATTTCGGCAGGTGTCAGAGGCTTTGCGTCATTTTGGGGCGATCGCACAGAGTCAGACATAACAATGACGCATGAGTAGTAGATGAATGTCAGGCAAATACTAACTTTTTAATGAACCAAAAATTAAATAGGTCTGCCTTGATTAAATGCTCAAACCCGCCTTCTGCACATCTAATGCAGCAGACTGTACAGAAGTCAGGGCTGCATCCCTAACATAGTTGAACGATGTATTAAAAGTTTACATCAATTCTTCCGCACAGTTAAAGCGGCTCGGCTGCGTAGCTGGTGAGCCATTCTCAACAATCACAAGTGCTGTGAGGATTGCAGCACTACCTGAATGCTAACACCCTCAATCCTAAAGCAACGCCTCTTCGGCTCACTCCGCCAGAGTCCTCTAGTGCAACGGTTTGACTAGTACCGCATAGCGTGAGTTCAGCGATCTAGTAAAAGGGGCTTAAGGCTGTTTCTGTCCGAGTAGCGAAATTTCTGCTAAAAAGCACAAGTTGGTGGAAATCAGTGTCGTTGAGCTGTCGCGTAGTGTGGCTGCACACCACTCAACCTATCAACCGACACTTCGTAGTGGGATGTCTGTTGTCAGCTTGGCTGGCTGCGGCCCAAGCGTCGGTCTGCTGAGATGTCTATGAAAGTAGTTCAGCCCGTTGTAGGGAATGGAGGGCTAAATCGTTCCGGTGACAACACGTCACTGCGTTACTCACATTCCCGAGACCCTGTGCCCTCACCTCGGCTTAGCACATTGATCGCACCCAGCAGGCTATCAATCACCACACAGCGCCGAGCCTCTCCGGCTGACACAATAAAGTTAATGGGCAGCGGGTCAGGCACATCCAAACTGCCATCAGGGGCAAAGGAAATTTGAGAGACATTTGGGGGATTGGTTCTAATGCTGACCATTCCAGGCTGCAATCCAGCAGTGCCCTGTCGGGAGGTATCTATACCCGCAACCCGCACCAAGGGCGGGTCAACGGAGGTGTCAATTGTGACAGCGGCTCCGATGCGGTTGCGAATAGCGCGCTCCTGAGCATCCCGCAGCCCTTGCACAATTTCATCCCGAACGGCATTAGCACGACGGTTGTTCATGAAGCCAATCCAACCCGGGCCAACCAAAGACGCCAGCGCGATCGCCAGCAGAATGGTCGCTAATAGTTCTGTAATTGTGAAACCCGCCGAAGTCGATACTTGGGGCGATCGCCCCGCCTTTGCGAGTCGTTGAGCTAAAAACCAATGCATACCCATTCCTCTTCAGTGACGCAGGGCTAAAAATCAAAGCCTAAATCAAGGTCGTCTAATTGCTGTTGCGTTCGAGCACACCTCGCGTCTGCACCCGTGTTTCTAGCGTAGTAAGGAAGCTTGTATCCGTGAACACTGAGGGCCGTCCAAATGCGTTGCCCCTTACAAACAGCAATACTTCTTGATAAGACCCAGCCACACTAGGACTGACGCAAGCATAAAATCCAATCGGCCCAGGGGGGTTAACCGGCGAAAAGCTATAGGGAGTAGTGTTGGGTGGCGGTGTTGTAGGGCAAAGGAGGTTTGGCGGTGCGGGAAATGGCACTGCGGTTGCAGTCGCACCTTCACCAAAATCTACATAATCGGTCAGCACAGCGGCTTGGCCTCCCAACACAGCGCCGGCAGGAGGTGCCCATGACCCAAACGGATCGGCAGAAACCCCACCGCCCTGATCAAACGGATTGCGATACCCAGGCGTAGGGTTTCCGGCACCGGTGTATTGAGTCAGGGCATAGCGAACAATGCGGGCCCGCCCCTGCCAAATCGCGTTAGGGTTCTCAGTTGAGAGTGCATACACAACCAGCGCATAAGAACTACCCGTAATGCAGGGTACTCCGGCGGCTACCTGTTGGGGTAAGTTAGTTCTACACTCCTCACGCACTGCCCTAGGCAACGGCTCATGCCGCCAAAATGCCAGCACAGGTGTTGCATTGGGGCCAAGCGGCCCTTGCAAACGGTTGGCCAAGCTGTTTCCACCCTGAGGACAACCCGACCCCGCTTGACCATTTAGGCATTCCCCCGTGTAGACATACACGGCTCGGCGCAGTTCGGTCGTGATGTAGTCCATCGCCAGTTGCATATCACGCTGCGTTTCGGACCGTGAAGACTCGCGCGCATCCACTTCGAGCAACTGCACCACCAGCGTCAGCAGCCCCGACACCACTAAACCCGCCAGCAAAGCCGCCACTAGCAGCTCAAGCAGCGTAAAGCCCGCTTGCGACGCTTTTTTGAATGCGCGAGTGGACGTGGCACCTAGGCGCTGCAACACAAATTTTGAAAGTAACGTGTTCATGGCGTGTGAGGTCTGCACCTAGAGAGAACTATCAGTCAGACAAACAACGAAATTGAGAAAACCTGGATAACTGAGCCGCATCGACTTTCATTAACGTTATGGAACACACGGACAAACAACTCTAGCCTGACGGGAATCAGGTATTAAAGCCTAGATGCAGGGTTTCTCATGTCCTCTAGGCTAGAGTCAATATCGCTCCAACTCATGCGGCTATTGATCACGGAGAGCGGTCGCAGTCGCTGCTGCCCTTGCCCACTGGTGATTTGCAGCGATGCTGGCGCAACGGGCGTGGTGATTTGTGCCCAACTGCCATCCGCAGCATTGGACCAGACCCGCACCACTAGACGAAAAGTAGATGGGCGTTGTTGATTGGTATCGCTCTGTAATCCTTGCTCTCGGGCAGAGATTACGCCTCGATCCCGAAAGACCTGCATGTAGAAGTCGGTCTCACAGTCGCCATCGACATCAATGCGTAATGCGCTGAGACGGATGCTGCCAAGGTTGGTATAGGGGTTATAGGTATTGCAGGACGTGTTAGGAGACTGCATCAAGTTTGATTGACTATTGGGAGGGATAACGCCCTCTGAGTCAACGGTTCCAGCTGCAAATGCGCCTGCAATCTCAGGCAAATAGCGCTGCTCGTGCTGACCATTAGAGACCAGTACCCGAATGCGATCAACCTCTGCCTGAGCAATTTGGTTTGCCTGTTCTGCCTTGCGGTTTTGCGATCGTGAGGCCGTTGCAATAAACAGCGGTGGTGTAATCAAAGCCGCGGTAATGCCAATCACAATAATGGCAACCAGTGACTCAATCAGAGTCACCCCCGACTCAGGCGTAGAGGCAGCAGCATGATGCTTGGCTAGCATCGAGCGCAGCAGCGAAGAAAACCAGTTAGGACGGGCAGCAGATGGCATAGTCAGCATCCTTCAGGAACCTAGAACCAGATTAGCAATACACATCAACTAAAGTTATGAGAGAGAAGCTGAGAAGAAAGAAGATGAGATGGGGCAACGCAGTCAGAACACCGGCCTTGAGCTGTTTGTGTGGCATCACACCCAGCGGACTGGGGTCTGGACGCGTTACCCCGAGATGAGAAAGCAGGGCCGTACTAGGTGGGGCAGGTTCGCCCGTCATAGGTCACACCCGCTGACGGGTTGCTGATGACCGCAGTACAGAGGTTGCGAATATAGGGATCGTTCGCAGGGGGTTCGTTATAGAACTCGCTGCGCCTGCGACTGCGAACCACAAATCGCTGGGCAACTGGCCCTGCCGGGGCATATTGCAGCCCGACATCATATCCCCAACGCCGCAGCGGAGGCGAGTAGTAGGCTTGAGTCTCACCCGGACCCGTATTGGCCCCCACTTCCCAGGCGTCTTGGTCAAACGGGCCAGTCGCCTGCTGGCTAAAGCT